>NZ_JAHCDO010000005.1:0-214940 GCF_050768835.1 Bacillus pfraonensis
TGATATTATCCCCTTTAGGTAGACAGTGTAAAAAAGACCATGTATACAGATGGATGTTACACTATTACTTGGAGGGGATTTTTTATGGTAAAAAAAGGTACAACATTTAATACATACTCAAATGAGATAAAGTTATCAGCTGTTCAAAGTTATTTAAATGGTGAAGGCAGCTACGATATGATAGCGGAGAAATATGAGATTAGAAGCTCTACACAACTTAAAAATTGGGTGAAAAAATATAAAGAATGTGGTGAAATTACAGATACTCGCGGGGAAAATAATAAAATGAAAGGTATACCGAACCCTTTAAAAGGCAAACGGATTCATTTTAAAACTGTTGAAGAAGAGCGTGATTACTATAAGGCTCAGGTTGAATATTTAAAAAAGCAGTATCCAAATCTGTAAATGGGGGCGTACTAAAATATAAAGAACGATATCATATCATTGAATTACTAAAGAGAAAATATCCCGTTATATGGCTTACTAAATTTGCGGGTGTACATCGCTCAAGTTACTATAAGTGGGTTCATACAAAAAGTATGAACAACATGCGACTAGAATCCGATAAACGATTAAAAAAGGTAATTCAATCTATTCACGTAAAGCACAAAGAATATGGATATCCACGTATGAAAATCGCTTTAGAAGAAGAGGGGTATTTTATAAATCGCAAAAAGGTATATCGATTAATGAGTGAGCTTAACATTCAGTCTATTATTCGGAAGAAGCGTCGCTTCTTTAAAGGGAATTATTCTAATACTTTTCCAAATGTTTTAAACCGTGAATTCAAAGATCGCCAACAAAATGAAGCGCTTGTTACAGACATTACCTACCTACGATTTCAAGAGGGCTTCCGCTATCTTTCTGTTGTACAAGATATTTATAATAACGAAGTTGTTTCTTGGAAAATTTCCAAGCGTAATGATAATGAACTTGTATTAGATACAATTGAAATGTTGGCACAAAAAAGAGATGTGCGTGGAACCATTCTCCATTCAGATCAGGGGTTCCAGTACACATCTCATGCCTACAACAAACGACTTTTAGATTTAGGGATCATTGGCAGCCACTCTCGCAAAGGAAACTGCCATGATAATGCCTGTATCGAGTCATTTTTCTCCCATTTTAAATCGGAGATGTTGTATTTGAATCATTTTAAAACAGAAGCGGATTTAATACAAGCAATCGAAGAATATATTTACTTTTATAACTATAAACGTTTCCAAAAACGACTCAACCATCGAGCTCCGATAGAATATCGAATCTCGATGGCTGCTTAGTCTTTTTAATACTGTCTACTTGACAGGGATAAGACCAGAAACTAGGCTCTTTCTTCATTTTCTCATTACAAGATTGTAAGAATCATGTAATGAAAATCGATAGGGGGAATGTCATATTTTCGGTACACTGTGTATATCGAAATGTACGAGAGCAGGTGAGAATCAAATGGATTTTTTGGAAGTATCGAAGCGAAGTATAAAGAGGAATATTCGTGATTATTTACTATATTTTATATCTTTAGTAGGTAGCATTGTTATTTATTTTACATTTGTCTCAATTAAACAAAATGAAAGTGTAACCGCACTTCTAAAAGAATCAGATAAGATCGAAACGACATTTACGTTTGCACAAATTTTGTTAATGATTTTTTTAACGATTTTTATCTTTTATTGTAACGGATTCTTTTTACGAAAGAAGAAAAAGGAAATTGTTTTATATAGTTTGTTGGGAATCCGAAATAAAGAAATCGCTCAGTTATTATTTTATGAAACGTTGTTACTTGGTATAGGTGCTAGTATTGTAGGAATTATAATTGGTGTTTTTGTTGCAAATATTTGCGCTGGGCTACTTGTGAAATTAATGGGAAGTGCTTTTACGTTTACATTTTCAGTATCATTTTTATCTATAGTAGAAGTTCTTGTAACATTAGGTGTTATTTTTGTTATTGCATCATGGAAGAGTAAAAAACTCATTTATCAACACCGTTTAGTTGAATTACTATATGGTGAAAATCAAGAAGAAGAGGCACCGACCTTTACAAATAAGAAAGCAAAACAAGCAATTGTATTCCTTGCAGCAGGTTATGTGGTGGCATTATTAACGCAGCTGTTTGGATTTAGTGCCGTTTTTATAACAGGACTTATCATTTTTGTATTGATCGTAAAAGGGACATTTTTATTATTTGAACAATATACAGTTCAATCTCTGCACAAAATAAAAGAAGATAAAGGAAAGTATTGGAACGGAACAAACATTTTATCGATTTCATCTTTGGTTTTCCGTATAAAAGGAAATGTAAAAATGCTTGCGCTTTTATCTCTCTTAAGTGCAGTGACGCTATGTACGATTGGAATGAGCTCTAGTATGTATTACGGCGCGAAGAAAACAGCAGCAACGATGAATCCGGTCAGTTATGAATATATAACAGATAGTAAGGATTTAAATGAGAAAGTAAAAACGACAATTCAAAAATCTCACTATGATATAAAAGGAGAAACGTCTGTATCATTACTTTCAGTGAAAGGGAGTATAGATGGATCATCAGTTTTGACAGGTTATCAAGTCGGTGATGGAAATATACAAGTTATAAAGGAATCGGATTATAATAGAGCGTCTGCCCAATTAAAAAATGACGCAGTTACACTTCGTTCTGAAAAAGATGCTGTTTTATTAGATCCGTATCAATCATATAACTTGGAAAATACATCTTTTAAAGGAAGAACAGCATCGATTAATAATGAAACAGTGACATTTGTTGATCATAGAGAAGAGACGGTTGTGAGTGCAAAATTAGCTCCAATTGGAATTGTTGTTAAGGATTCATTGTTCAAGAAAGTCCAGCAAGGAAAGGCAGTATCACGCGTAAATGGATTTATCGTGGATGGAAATGGGGATGCAAAGTTAACGGAAATGTTAATAAATATTATCCCAAAGGAAGCAAAACTCCAGTCATTTGAACAGGCCAGTCAATCTGAACTACAAGATGGAGCGGTACTGTTATTCGCAAGTGTATTTTTAGGAATCGTATTTATCTTAGCAACAGGTTGTATCCTATACTTTAAGCAAATAACAGAAGCAATGGCAGAGCGTCCTGCATATGACATGTTAAAGAAAATCGGATTAACAAAACAAGAAGCAACGCAATCTGTAAGAAAACAAGTCGGGGCTATGTTCTTTGCACCGTTACTATTAGCAATTTGTCACATGTTCTTTGCCTTTTTAGGTTTAATGGGTTTCAGAGGTATGTTTGAATATATGGTGCCAATTGCAGGAAGTATGCTGGCATATGGTGTCATTTACTTCTGCTACTACATGTTAACAGCTTGCTCTTATACAAACATTGTATGGAGTGATAGAAAATAAAAAGAAGCAAGCATTTTTAAATGCTTGCTTCTTTCGTTATTTCGTAGAAACTTCGCCTTCTGTTTGTGTTTGCGGAATTAAGTATCCGACAATACCTCCAATAATTGCTGGGACGATCCAACCAATTCCTAATTTGTAAAAAGGAATTGTGCTTGCGATCGATGTAATGGCATATGGCATCATTCCCACATTATCAAGTGCGTGAATACAGCTAATGATGAATGCAGCGATCATGGCACCGATGTAGACAGATGGTTTCCGCTTCGTATATTTATCAATAAATGATACAAAAATTAAGATGATTGTAACTGGATACAGAATGATTAACACAGGTAACGTAATTTTGATTAATAAGCTGAGTCCTAAGTTTGAAATGATAAAGCTAAAAATACAAACATATAATACAAGCTTTTTATAAGAAACGTTTGTTAATACATTTGTGAAATAGTTGGCAAACGCGCTAACTACGCCAATCGCTGTTGTTAAGCACGCAAATATAATGGCGATGCTTAGCAAAATATTACCGCTTGTCCCAAATAATTGGTACATAACAGTTGCTAATAGCTGTCCACCATTTTCAAATTGTCCTAAGTTTCCATTTGATGCTCCGATATAGCCAAGTAAGAAGTAAACGATTGTTAAAAAGAAAGCAGCAATGCTTCCACAAATAATTGTGTATTTTGCGATAGAAGTTTTTTCGGTTACACCGTTTTGACGAATCGCATTTACGACAATTGTCGACAAAACGAGAGCGCCAATCGCATCTAATGTTAAAAATCCTTCTAAAAACCCTTTGAAAAACGGAATCTCTTTATAGTCCCCGACAGGAGTCGCAAATGAGCCTGTTGGAGAAAGAATTGCTTTTGTTGCCATAACCGCAATAATTCCAAGTAAGATCGGTGTTAATATTTTTCCAATATGATCAACTAATTTGGATGGGTTTAATGATAAGAAGTAAACAACCGTAAAGAAAATAAAACTAAATAGTAACATGGAATACCATTGATCTTTAAAAAGTGGCGCGATTCCAATCTCATAAGAAACAGATCCAGTCCGTGGAATAACAAATAGTGGGCCGATGGAAAGATAGATAATGATAGCTAATACTGCTGCGAATTTGGGATGAACACGGCTCGCTAAGTTTTTAAAACTACCACCTGCAAGGGCGACAGCAACGATTGCTAATAATGATAAACCTACATCTGTAATGATAAATCCTGAAATAGAAACCCACATGTTTTCTCCTGAAGAAAGTCCAAGAAGAGGTGGGAAAATCATATTACCAGCGCCGAAAAATACTGCAAATAGCAATAAGCTAATGGAGAGAATTTGCGATGGCTTTAAAGTTGTACGCATATATGGAAAATCCTCCTATTGATATTTTTGTCGAAAATTCAAATAATTTGTCGAGTAACTGTTATAATTTTAATAGTCTGATGACTAGAAAGCAACAGGAAATTTTAAATAATTTTAAAAATAATGCGTTAAGTTGGATAATTATACGTTTATACTTTTCAAATCTATGGTGGCATACTACAAGTAAAGGTGTTTTGGATTGAGAAAGTAAAGAATCCTTTTCTTAAATCATGAGGTGAAGGTCTTACTGACTGTGGATAGCGAGATAAAAATGTGTGAAGTAGAGAAAGGTGAAATAGTATGGATTATGTAGAAATTTTTATTGAACTGCTCTTTGGATATGCTATGTTGTTTTTAGTCGTTAAAATCCTGGGGAAAACACAAATGAATCAAATTACACCATTTGATTTTATTTCAGCACTCGTTTTAGGAAATTTTTTAGGGAATGCTGTTTATAATAAAGAGGCTCATATAGGAAGGATGGTTTTTGTAGTTATTGTGTGGGGAGCTTTTATACTCATTACAGAAATTATCACCCAAAAATGGAGAAAAGCACGTTTATTTCTTGAAGGAAAACCAGCTATTTTAATTGCAAATGGAAAGCTAGATTGGAACGAAATGAAGAAAAACCGTTTAGATGTTGATCAGCTTCAGCATTTGCTTCGTGCAAAGGATATATTTTCTCTGCAAGATGTAGAATTTGCAATTTTAGAAAATGATGGGTCGATAAGCGTGATGAGAAAATATGATGTAGATATACCAACAAGAAAAGATTTGAAAATAAAGGGAAAGGAAAATGTATTGCCGGTTGTTCTTATTAGCGATGGGGAGTTTATTACATACAATTTAAAAAAGTTTGGATTACAGGAAGTATGGTTGCGTAAAGAGCTAAAGAAGCAGAGAACAGAATTGAAAGAAGTATGTTATGCGGAGTGGAGTAAAGGAGGGAGCCTTTTTATTCAAAAATATTAGTATGAAACGTGCACATACCGTTTCGGTATGTGCACGAAATAGTTAAAAGTATATTTTTCGATCGCGTTCTTCTTTTAAAATTTCAACAGCTTCTCGGAAGCGTTGGGAATGAACGATTTCACGCTCGCGTAAAAAGCGTAGACTATCATTTATATCAGGATCATCTGATAGATCAATTAACCACTGGTAAGTTGCTCTTGCTTTTTCTTCAGCAGCAATGTCTTCATATAAATCTGCAATTGGATCACCTTTTGCTTGTATGTATGTGGCTGTAAATGGAACACCGCCTGCATTGTGATAAAATAGTGCACTATCGTGATTGGCGTAATGAGCATCTAGTCCAGCTGCTTTCATTTGTTCAGGTGTTGCATCTTTTGTTAATTTATACACCATTGTGGCAATCATCTCAAGATGTGCAAATTCTTCTGTACCGATATCTGTTAATAAACCGACTACTTTATCAGGAATGGTGTAGCGCTGGTTTAAATAGCGGAGAGCCGCGGCCAATTCGCCATCTGCCCCACCATACTGCTCTATTAATAATTTAGCAAGTGCTGGATTACAAGTACTTACTTTCACAGGATACTGCAATTTTTTTTCATAGATCCACATATTTTATCTCCTTTATCCCGTTATTTGCGGGTAGTCATACTCCGACTTAAAAAAGTAAAGAAGTTAGGTGGGGGTTGATTATTAGCTAGGGATGCAGCCCCACTGATTCAAGTTTTACTTTATATTTGCCATGGCCAAGGACCTTTGCTCCATTCCCACGGAGCCTTAGAGTAACTATTTCCAAACTGCTGGAGTGGACCATATTTTTCTTCGATTTTTTGCTTTTGCAATCTTCTTTTATAGGAAAAATCATTAAATTGATTGATAGCTGCAACATCATCTGGATGAGTATCTAAATAAAGCGTGAGTTCGACTAATACAAAATCGAGTTCTTGCAATTCTTCTAGCCACTTATAATATTCATCTGGCAATGTTTGAGCCACGGATTTCCTCACCTTCCTTTCTTATAGGGGTTTTCATAAAAATCATAAAAAGCAGGCCATAAAGTGCCTTTTCTTAATGCTTCGTTAGGCGGAAATTGAGGCAAGTTTGGTGGTTGGAATCCCATAAATAAGTGAGGAGGAGTTGAATAGAATTTCTTTCCAATCGGCGGACAAGGATCATTTGGGCCATGGTAAGGTGTGTAGGATCTCATAAATTTGTCCATAACATAAGCCTCCTTTACAAGTGAAACATTCATCACTACGTATTGTATTCAGACATAATTGTCATTTATGACTCATATAGAAAAACTAGTAGGGTCAAGGAGGAAATATATGTGGAGACGATTACAAATAGCCTTGTATTAGAAGTAAGGAATTTAAAGGACACATTATACTTTTATGAAGGGATTTTAGGAATTAAGCCGAGCAAACATCGACCACAATTACATGTGCCTGGTGTTTGGTATGATGTTGGATCAACGAGAATTTGCTTCGTTTTAAATCGGGACAAATGTAAGGGTGTCAGTGGGGCATTATCTTCTTATATAAACTTAAATTTTTCATTTTGTGAGATAGAAAAAATACGAAAAAAATTAGAATTCTATCATGTATCATTTAAAGAATTAAAGGGCTATAAAACGGAGAAAAGGGGTATTGTTGTGCATGATCCTGACCAGTATAGAATTCTAATTGAGGCGAGAGAGTAGTTGAGACTATATAAGGGGGAGTTAATCGGATGAATAGCACATATCAAGAAAGCGCATTGTTTGAACATAAATTTTGGCTCAGGGTTCTTGGGGATCATGCCCAGTTTCTTTTAGATGCTTTAGCTCCAAGTGAAAAAGAAGATATTCAAAAAGCGATGTATTTTGTTCAAATATTTGATAGATTTCTCAATAATATTGATACAGTAAATTTGATTACATTTGCGAAAGATGCACATGAAGCCGCAGAGGGAATTAGAAAATTTAAGTTAAGTATTATAAGAAAGCAGCTAGAAGGAAAAATTAAAATTCATTTTACACCAACTTTTCTTAACCATATGGTGAACGAAGTGGAAGAGTATATAACGGTGTTAGAGTATTTAATGAAAGGGGAAGTGCCACCTATTTTCCATGAGTTACATTATCATCTTGTTTGGCTAACGGATGCAGCAGGGCATGCAGGTTCTATTTCAGGTGGACTAGATCTTGTCGAAAAACGACTGAAAGAGAAGTGTGAGGAATATGAAAAGCACTTTGAACAATTTTACTTGAAAGCTGTGGAAATGACGGGTTACTTACGAACGGAACTGCACTCTTTTCCAGCTCTGAAGAAATTTACAAAAGATGTTTCATTAGAACTAACACTATTTTCACGCTTTCTTCACGAACTAGAGGAATTAGAACTATCTGATCAAATATTAACCATCATCTCTGCAAGAATGGCAGATCATATGGCAAGGGAAGAATGTTATTATTTATTGAAATTAGCACAAGCTTCTGGATTAGAAATGCCAAAGTGTAATCCGCTTTAAGAGCGGATAAAAAGCCACAATCATGTGGCTTTTTGTTTGTTTATTTCTTCTTTTTTCTTTTCTTTTTGTCGTTCTATTTGTTCAATGCTAGCATTTAATGTTTCCATAATATTTATGATGTTGGTGCTAGAAGATATAGGTTCATTTTTTTCCTGGTGCTCAATTTTTTCTTCTATAAGATCAGCAAGAGCTTCTCTATATTCATCTGTATATTCTTCAGGTTTAAATGGATGTGTAAGATGGTGAATTAAATTCATTGCGGTAGTTAATTCTTGTTTTTGTATTGGATGTTCTTCGGTGCTAGGAAGATTCGGCGTATGCTTTATATTTCGAATTTCATTAGGGTAATGAATGGTTTGTAAAATAAGTCCATCTTGAAAACTACGGATAATAGCTAAATGTTGTTTTTTACGGATAGAAATATGAATGAGACCAAGCTTATTTGTTCGTTCTAGTGATTCTTTTAATAATAAATACGGTTTTTCGTTACCGGGAGTAGGGCCTATAAAATAGGAGCGTTCGAAGAGAATAGAATCTATCTCATCATTTTGAACAAAGGAAGAAATGCGAATGATCCGTGGTTCATATGCTTTTTGTAATTCGACTAATTCTTTGTCCTCAATAAGAATATATTTATGAGGGGCGTATTCATAAGCTTTTACAATTTCGTCATCATTCACTTCATTATCCGTACAATCAGGAGCAATCTTTTTATATTTAATAGGCGTTAGACATTCTCTATGAAGACTTAAAAACTTAATATCTTTTTCTTCTATAGCGCTATATAGCTTAATCCCAATGTTTAATAATCCGAGTGAAAGAGTGCCTTTCCATACTGTATGCATACTAATTTCCTCCTTTAATGAAAAGAAGATGAATAGGTATATTATGAGGTGTTGAGAAAACTTGTATACACTCTTTTATTTTTTATGTTTTAGGAGAAGCTAAACAGACGATTAGAAAGGAGGAATTATACATGCAATTAGCGACACATGAATTACGAGATTTAAGTGAACTAATAGCTGGATGCTTATAATACGATTAATACAATGTCTACATATATACAGCAAGCACAGGACCCAGAGTTAAAACAAATGTTGCAGGAACATCTGCCTCTTCATGTGCAAGATTATAATTTGAAGATAGAATTTATACAAAGTGAATTGGCTCCAAATATTTCAAAGTTTCAGCAGTCTATATTAAAGCCAATATTAGCTTCTTATACAGAGGCGCCTTCACAAAAGTATGTACCCGTTACACCAAGTGTCACTGGACAAGCGCCTACTGATCGAGCGATTGCAACTGGATATTTACTCAATCAAAAGTCTTCTGCATTAAACTATGCTGGCTCCCTATTAGAGTGTGGAAACCCGGCTTAAGAACTTTTTTAGAAAATGCCTTTTTAAATAGCAGCCGCCATGCTTATGATGTTTGGCAGTATATGGTGAAGAAAGGATATTATCAGCTATCGCCAGCACCGGTTTCTGAAATACAAGCGATAGCCAGTATGTATAAGCCACTTCAACAATAGAAAAGGATTGACAAGTTCTATCAAATATTTTAAGGTGATTTTATAAGATTGCGTATACAAAGGGGAGTAACTTGTCACAATAAAGTCGTCATTACAGGGAGAAACCCTCGGCTTTATTGGCAACAGTTTTGTTGTTAGTGAGACCTTTACCAGCAATGGTAAAGGCCCCTTATTGTCTTTTTTAGGACCTTTACTATATTTGGTAAAGGTCCTTTTTGTATGCAGAAAAAAGGAGAGATAAAAAGTGAAAAAGTTTATAAGTCGATTTCGATTGATGCTGCATTTTCGTCGATTTGGTCCATTCCTATATGACTTTTTTACGTCGAAAGAAGTCGCTATGCAAAAAAAAGTACTGTCTATTGTTTTTTTAATCGGATATGTTGTATTTCCGTTTGATCTTATCCCTGATTTTCTAATGTTTTTTGGGGTATTAGATGATGTTGCTGTTGTTCTATTCATTTTGCAGCGAATTGTGAAAATGGCACCGAAGCACTTACAAGAAAAATATAATTTAAATAAGGGATAGGAGTGAACAAATGGAGCAGTTTATTTTAGATGTAATTGATTATTTAAAGCAGTTTTCTTATTTCGGTGTCATTCTAGCATTAACATTCGAGTTTATCCCAGCAGAAATCGTTTTACCCCTTGTTGGCTATTGGGTATATGAGGGAGATATGAACTTTTGGCTTGCGGTATTAGCTGGGACAATCGGAGGGACAACGGGGCCATTGACTTTATATGCACTCGGTTATTATGGAGGGCGTCCATTATTATTGAAATATGGAAAATACTTTTTTATAAAAGAAGAACAGATTCAAAAAGCTGATGACTTCTTTGAAAAATATGGACCAGCAGTGGCGTTTCTTGGACGCTTTATTCCAGGGGTTCGTACACTTATTTCAGTTCCGTGTGGAATGGCGAAAATGAATATTTGGC
Source organism: Bacillus pfraonensis (assembly GCF_050768835.1). NCBI lineage: Bacteria > Bacillati > Bacillota > Bacilli > Caryophanales > Bacillaceae > Bacillus > Bacillus pfraonensis. Next base: position 10,670 of record NZ_JAHCDO010000005.1, read on the forward strand.
AATTTAGCATATACACATTTGTGGCGATGTTACCGCTCACGGCGCTATATGTATATATCGGATTGAAGCTAGGGCCTCATTGGAAAAAGGCAGGTGCAATTGTCGAACAATATACGTTACCGATATTAGGAGTTGTTTGTTTAATTGTAGTAGGAATATTCATTTTCAAGTTTGTGAAAAAGAAAAATAAAGTGGAGTCGATGTGAAAACGCCTATAAAGGCGTTTTTGCGTTGGAAAAGATGATGTGGAACTTTACATGAAACTCACTGTACCTTTACAAAGATGTAATATATTTCATGGTTCATTTAAACGAGATTAATATGTGTTAGCTACAATAATCCTTGTACGAAAATCAAACATACGAGGAGGATTTACGTGAGCAGGAACATGTTTCAGAAAGTAAGAGGTCTTATAGGTTTATTAGCAGTTTTTATTTTAGCATTTGTATCATTTCCGTGGAACACTTCTGTACAAGCAGAAGAGCAGAAAGAAGAGAGAAAGCCGGAGGAGAAAAAACTTGTCTTTCCGGTTGTAAGTGACGTACATATTAAAAATAGTGGAACGGATGATACGTTTCGTTGGAAGAGAGCGATTGAACAGTTTAATACACTTGCACCAAAGCAAGATGCATTTGTTATCGTTGGTGATTTTACAGATTCAGGTTCGAATCAGCAATATGATCGTTTTATGCAAGTGTATAATCAATACGCCAATAAAGATGCAGTGAGAATGAATTCACTTGGAAATCATGATTACTGGAATGGTTTATCAGTAGAAGGTGCACAAAAACGTTTCTTAGAAAAGACAGGCATGGAATCTATTTATTATCATAAGGTAGTGAAAGGATACCACTTCCTTGTTATGTCACCAGAAGATGGGACGACACATGGATATTATTCTGATAAGCAAATTAATTGGTTGAAAGAAGAAATTGCAAAGGCAGAAGCTGATGATCCAGAAAAACCAATTTTCGTATTCTTACATCAGCACATTAAAGAAACTGTGTATGGTAGTCATGAGTGGGGAACGAAGGATAGTGCCAAAATTAATGAAGTATTAAAAGATTACCCACAAGCCATTACATTCTCTGGTCATTCGCATTATCCATTAGATGATCCAAGATCGATTCATCAAAAAGACTTTACATCTGTTGGAACATCTTCAGTAAGTTATATGGAAGTAGAGGGCGGGAAAGTGCAAGGGAATATTCCGCCAGGTGCAAGCGAATTAAGCCAAGGTTTATTAGTAGAAGTCGATGATAAAGAAGTAACAATTAACCGTCGTGATTTCCATACAAATTCTTGGACAGGTGAACCATGGAAGATTCAGTTGCCAGCTAAAAAAGAATCGTTTAAACATGTGGAAAACCGAGATAAAGAAAAACCATCTTTCGAGAAAAATACAAAGTTAAAGGTTTCAAATGTAACTGAGAGCTCAGTAACAGCGACTTTCCCACAAGCGAAAGATAATTTACTTGTTCATTCTTATCGCCTACAAGCACGAGATAAAGAAACAGGAGAAATCAAAAATAAGCTGTTAGCATTCTCAGAATTTTATCGTGATCCAGTGCCGAAAGAACTTACGTTTACATTAGCTGGGCTAGATAGTGGAAAAACATATACGCTAGAAGCAGTCGCTATTGACTCATTTGGTAACGAAAGCGAACAGCCATTACAAGCAGAAGTAACAACGAAAAAAGAAATTATTGATCCAAATGTAAAAGTACCAAAAGCGGATGTGTTTGATGTTAATTTCTTAGATGGTACGTTTAAAGACAATTCACCATTTGAAAGTAAAGGTGATGTAAAAGGAAATGTATCAATTGAATATGATAAAGCATTGAAAAAACATGTAATGAAATTAAATGGCGGGGCAAATACATTTGGTTATATTCCATTCTCTGCAGCACAAAAAGCAAAAGTAGTGGATACATTTACATTAGAAGCAGCATTTTCTATGAATGAAATTCGCGGTCAAGCTATTATGGAAAATACAGAGAGCGGCGGAATTGGATTCGAATCTACTGGAGATGGATATGTGGAGTTATGGGCTCATATTGGTGGTAGCTATAAACGTATAGGTACACAATTAGAAGCAAATAAAACATATCATCTAACAGGAACATATAACGGGAATGAATTAGCAATTTATGTAGATGGAAAAAAAGTAAATAGTCAGCCAGTGACAGGTAAAGTGTATCATCCGAATGTACCATTTGCGATTGGGGCAGATCCAACAAGTAACGGTAACGGTGGAGTTCCACTGAATGGACAAGTAGCACTTGCGAAATTATATAGTAAAGCACTTACTTCATCTGAAGTATTAGCGGCATATAACGAATTTTCAAATCGTACAAAATTAGAAGAGCTAAACGCTTTATATGAAGAAATCGGTAAAGCGAAAGAAACATTAGCAGGTTCATATGAATTTGGTGAAAAGCCAGGTCAATATTCGCAAGTTGCATTTACAGAATTACAAAAGAGCTATAACGGAGCAAAAGCAGCATTTGAAAATATGGCAACTACAGGAGAACAAACAGTTCAAACATACCATAGTTTAAAAACAGCGCATCAAGCATTTTTACAATCAAAAGTAACAGAGCAAGAAACACCAAAAGAAAAATTACAAAAAACAATTGATGAAGCAAAAGCTTTGTTAGCGAAAGTTCAAGCAGGAGAAGATGGGCCGGTTAAAGCATTAGAGAAAAAAATTAAAGTAGCAGAAGCTGTAGTAAAAGATAACAAAGTGAAAGATCAGTATGTAGAAACAATGAATCGTACATTAGAATATGCGATGCAACTTGTTGAAAAGAGTATCAATAAGTAAGGATAGGGAGAAGCTTGCCTTGGGCAAGCTTCTTTTTGTAGTAAGAATTCGTGTCGATATATTGAAATAATCGCCTATATATAGTGATTTCGCCGATATATTATTTCATGTTAAAATAAAAGTAGATGAAACATAAAGGGGCGAATTTTGTGGAAGAGAAAAAGCTAAAAAGAATTCTTGAATACGTATGGATTGCAGTTGTGCTCCTTGTTGGATATTATTTTTTGAAAGACAAAAGCATATGGATTCTATTTTTAATGACCTTTTTATTAGCGGGACTTGGCACGCTATTTATTAACTTTTTCTTTGATAGTCTAGCTGTATGGAGAAAGAAGAAGAAGGAAACCAAATAATAAAGGTGGCTGGACTTGGTCAATCTTGCATCGGTGTATTTCTCATTCTCCAAACGTTAACGGAGAAACAAACTCGAACGTAAAACAGCTCGCTAATATAGCGAGCTGTTTTTTCATGATTCTTTTTGTTCATCATTATTTTTTTCAGTCAGTAAGTGGCTATTGCGTCTAGAGTAAAAGAAATATACACATAGACCAATGATTAGCCAAACCGCAAAGCTTTTCCAAGTTGTTGCAGAAAGGTTAATCATTAAATAGAGACAACAACAAATTGCAACGATTGGTAATATAGGGACGAATGGAGCACGGAAGCCCCTTTTTAAATTTGGATGTGTTTTACGTAAGATAAGTACAGCGCAGCAAACAAATACAAAGGCTGTTAATGTACCGATGTTCACTAAGTTTGCAAGTAGATGTAAGTCTAGTAATCCTGCTAATAAAGCTGCTGCGATTCCCGTAATCCATGTGTTTAATAAAGGGATTTTTACCCTTTGATTGACGCGAGATAACGCTTTTGGAAGTAGACCGTCACGGCTCATTGCATAAGAAACGCGAACTTGTCCGTACATAACAACTAAAAGAACAGTCGTCATTCCTGTCATTGCTCCGACGGCTAATAAGCCAGCGACTGTATCTTCACCAACGAAATGAAGTGCAAAAGCAACTGGATCAGAAACATCTAGTTGTGTGTAAGGTACCATTCCTGTTAACACAAAGGATACAATCATATAGAGTGCCGTACAAATGAGAAGGGAACCGATGATTCCGATTGGTAAATCGCGCTGTGGTTTCTTCGTTTCCTCCGCGGCTGTTGCGATTGCATCAAACCCTAAGAAAGCAAAGAATACAGTTGCTGCACCTGTAATAATCCCATCATATCCAAATGGTAAAAATGGTGTCCAGTTTTCCGGTTTAACGTACTTTGCACCGGCTACGATAAAGGCGATAATAACTGCTAATTTAATTAATACCATAACATTATTAATGCGAGCACTTTCTCGTACACCAAAGCTAAGAAGAGCTGTAATTAAAAGTAAAATACATACAGCGGGTAAATCAATGATTCCGCCTTTTCCCATCCCAGGGGCTGAGGCGATGATGGCGGGCAGGTGAATATTAAATCCCGAAAGTAAGGATTGTAAATATCCAGACCATCCAACAGCTACTGCTGCAACGGCTAACAAGTACTCTAGCATTAAACACCAACCAACGATGAAGGCAACGACTTCTCCAACAGTCATATAGGCATAGGTGTAAACGCTTCCTGACATAGGGATCGAAGAAGCAAATTCTGCGTAACAAAAGGCAACACATGCACAGGTAAATGCGGCAATAAGAAAAGATAACATAATACCAGGACCAGAATGTTTGGCCGCAACAATACCTGTTAAGACGAAAATGCCTGTCCCAATGACAGCACCGATGCCTAAAAAGGTTAAATCTAATGCGGTTAATGTTTTTTGTAATTGTCGTGGTGATTCAGTCGTAAGTGGTTTCTTTCGTAATAAAGACTTCACTTGGACTCTCCTCTCATTCTTCAATTTTCACAACTGCCAAAATAGTATGAGCCCATTGTAAAAGAGTATGTAAGTGAATAGAGGTACAGTTGTGTGAGTATAAAACATATAGAATTGCTGTAGTAATTTTATTATAATTCAGAATATTTTGTCAAATAAAAATGTGACAAATAAAATCGTATATGTAAGGAAAAACTATCATCAGAAATAGATGTATTTTATAAAGTAGGAGAAGATATTATGCTGTTTTATTTTGAACTTGTCGTGATTTTACTTTGTACAAAGTTGGCTGGCGATATTAGTGTTCGGCTCGGCCAGCCATCGGTACTAGGTAAATTAATTGTTGGAATTATTATTGGTCCAGCTGTTTTTGGAATTATTAATAGTTCTGAACTGATTGATGAACTTAGTGAGATCGGTGTTTTATTACTTATGTTTATGGCAGGGTTAGAAACAGATTTAGAAGAATTAAATCGTAATTTAAAATCTTCATTCGCAGTAGCAATGGGAGGTATCATTTTTCCTTTTCTCGGCGGATATTTGGCAGGGCTCGCATTTGGAATGTTGCAATCACATGCCATCTTTCTAGGATTGTTACTCTGCGCAACATCGGTGAGTATTTCTGTTCAAACATTACGTGACTTAGGGAAAATGAATACAAGAGAAAGTACAACAATCTTAGGGGCTGCTGTGTTTGATGACGTTATTGTAGTCATTTTGTTAGCCTTTGTAATGAGCTTTTTAGGTACACAAGATGTAAGCATTACACTTGTTATCGCGAAGAAACTTATCTTTTTTGCAAGTATCGTTTTCATTGGCTGGAAAGTTGTACCGTGGATTATGAAAATGTTGGCACCACTCCGTGTGTCAGAGGCGTTAATTAGTGCAGCACTTATTATTTGTTTTTCATTTGCGTACTATAGTGAGCAGATGGGGATTGCGGGTATCATTGGTGCATTTGCTGCAGGGATTGCGATTTCACAAACAACATATAAACATGAGGTGGAACATAAAATAGAGCCGATTGCGTATGCGATTTTTGTGCCGGTCTTTTTTGTAAGTATCGGGATGGAGATTACGTTTCAAGGGATTGGGAATCAAATTTGGTTTATTGTTATCATGACAATCATTGCTATCCTTACGAAATTAGTCGGATCTGGATTAGGTGCAAGGTTAACAGGGTTTAATTTGAAATCCTCGATTAGTATTGGTGCTGGGATGGTATCGCGCGGAGAGGTAGCGCTTATCATTGCAGCAAATGGACTCACAGCGAATTTATTGGCGAAAGAAAATTTCACTGCGATTGTGATTGTTGTTATCCTTACGACGATTATTACGCCGCCGTTATTGAAGAAGTATTTTGTGTAAAGAGGAAGAGTTTATCCTTTGTGGGTAGACTCTTTTTTATATTCATAAAAAAGAGTGCTAGTGTAGCGTGGTGAAGTAATAATTGTGTTAAAATTTATGTGTAATCTAGTATTAGAAGGAGAAAAATGAATGAAGATTACATGGGAAAAAGTCATATGTATAGTTGTACTTCTTTTAATATGCTTACCATTTACATTAGGAAAAGAATCAAAAGTCAAAGATTTTCCTGTTTCTGTTTTCTCTTCTTATATTGCAGGAGATGATTCGAAAGGATATAGATATACTTCCTTTTTGCCTGATGCTGCAATTTGGATAAAGGGCTGGGAAAAGAAGTGGTCGGAAGGAGAAAGGACGGTCTATCAAAAAGGGGATCGAACCGTAAATGTTTTTCATCCTCCTGGTGAAGATGCCTTTTATCTTTATGACTCGCAGGATATGAAAAATAAAAGCAACCGGAAAGAATGGAGGTTGAATGGTGAAACCCTCAACGCTACTATCTAAAATAGAAAATCATATGAATCAATTTTCACCAGCTGAAAAAAAGGTTGCCGAGTATATCATGAATCATGCAGAGATCGTTCCTAATTTAACGACAAAAGAAGTTTCTAATCATGCAGGATCCAGTGAAGCGAGTGTCGTTCGTTTTTGTAAAACAATTGGAATTGGAAGTTTTAAAGCGTTTAAGTTGGCACTCGTTAGAGAATTAACAATTGCCGACTATAATATTAACGATTTTTCGGTGATGAATACAGAGGATGGACCGTTTGATTTATTTAATAAAGTTACATATGTAAATAAGGCCGCGATTGAAGCGAGCATTACTGCGATTGATAAAAAAGAGTTAGAAAAAGCAGCAGATGCCATTTTAGGGGCAAAAAAACTATTATTTTATGGAGTGGGTGGATCAGCAGCGCCAGCGATGGACGGAGCGTATAAGTTTACTCGTTTAGGCTTTACGGCGATGATGCTATCTGATTTCCACATGATGTTGCCTCTTGTAACGAATTTAGAAGAAGGGGATATTTTTGTCGCCATTTCCACTTCTGGCCGGACGAAAGATGTGCTAGAGATGGCGCAGTATGCCAAGCGGCAAGGGGCAACAGTTATCGCGATTACAACGCTCGATCAATCATCTCCATTATATAAAGAATCACACATCCGTCTTTGTATGCCAGATGTAGAACAAGATCATCGTATTGCGAGTATTGCTTCAAGAATGACGCAGCTTAATATCATCGATGCGTTGTATGTGATTACCTTTAATAGAATAGGAAACCAAGTATTGGATAAATTTACAACGACGAGACAAGAAGCAATTCGATTGCGAAAATTAAAGTAAGTAGAAAGAAGACACATTTTATGTGTCTTCTTTGGTAGATTTTAGTAATAGATTGGAGTAGAATTAAAATAACATTTTCTACCTAGTTATAGTCTATTTAGTAGAAAAAGGAGCGGATAACATGCATTTGAAGTATGGAAAACAAATGAATTATCTAGCTATTTTGTTTCTTTTATCATTTTAACCGAGAAGACCCCCTCCTCTAAACGAAGTGAAGGTGGGGGATGAATCGGTTTTTTCTTTTTAAAGAAAACGTCTCTTTTTTATAAAACATATGTTCGTTTTGGTGTATAATAATCTTATCAAATAAAAGGAGGTGAGAACAGGTGAAGAAAGCGTATTTTTCGAAACGGATCTACAAGATAGATTTACCCCATGGGGTGGTAGCTGCAGTTACACAAACAATTGAAACATGTAATCGGGCGAAACGATTTGCATTTCAAACGATGGTTCGAGAAAAACGTTGGAACCGTAAGATGCATACAGATAGTCTTCATCTCGTTCTCAAGCGGAAATATCAATTGAATGATTATTATGCAAACAGTGCGGCGCAAGAAGCAAAGGCGTTGTTTACAGGTTTAATGGCGTTACAAAAACGATATGAGAAACAAACGCAAGAGAAGTTTAAGAAGCTCAAGAAAAAGTTGAAACAAGAACGGACAAAACTAACAAATCTTCGCAAAATCAAACAAAGTTGTGTGAAAGGAACGCTGACGTTTCCGAAAAACACCCGCTTCGCGAAGCACAACAACCTCATCTCCTTATCTCGTAAAAAAGACACCTTAATTTGGCTAAATGAATATCTGTTTGAACATCAATACTTAGATGTGCAAATCAAAAGAATTCAGGCGAAAATTGGTTATCTCACCCACAGACAATCCCGTTTAACGCAAAAACTTTCATCCGATCAAACGAATATTTCAAGCGCAGTATTTGGAAGCAAAAAACTGTTTCGCTCGCAATTTACCATCCGCGAGTTTGTACGTAACCATGACAAATGGAAAACATCATTTTCTCGTGCTCGAAATAAACAACTAATCCTATCTGGTCGGAAAGATGCCAAACATGGCAATTTTGTATTTCAGTATGTGCCGGAGACAAAAGACTTATGGATGACGACAAGTTCTGGGAAAACACTTATGTTTCCAGCTGTTACGTTCCCATATGGACAAGAAGCCATTGAAGAAGTAATCACAACTCAATTACAGTGTAAGAATAAGAAAAAACATGGCAAACCGATTGCATGGTCTGTGGAAGACTATGGTTCCTATTATATTGTGAAATGTTTAGTCGATGTACCGGAAAATCCACACACGAATTACAGCACATCAGATGGTGTCATCGGTGTAGATTGTAATCTTGAGCATTTTGCTTGGGCAAATGTAACGAAGGATGGAAATTACAAAGGAAGTGGTTCCCTTCGTTTTTCTATCATGGGGAAATCTACAGGACAAATCACAAAAATCATCGAAGTGGAAGCAATTCGCTTGGTGGACTTAGCGGATCGGTATAACAAGCCGATTGTCATCGAGAAGTTAGATACAACCCAATCGAAAACAGGGAATCGATATGGAAATAAACATGTGAATCGGATGAAGAGTATGTTTGCATATGAGAAGATGACAAGTGCCATTCTGAATCGTGCAGATAAAAGAGGCGTGGCTGTCTTTCAAGTGAATCCCGCTTATACTTCAATCTCCGGAAAGATGAAATACATGCGAAAATTCGGTATCTCTATTCATCAATCCGCTGCTTTTACGATTGGGCGTCGTGGATTAGGATATAAAGAAAAAGTGCCTCGGGTTCTGAAATCTTATATTCCAAAGAAAGAAGCGCACCACTGGAGTCATTGGCATCAATTAAACAATCGATTGGATATTCGCACACATCAGTTCTATCAGCTATACGATGTAGATCAGCCGACAGAAGCTTTACAAATCGAGCGGTTACACTTATTTGAAAATGAAAAGAAAAAACTAGCAAAACTATTTGCATGATAAAAAAGAACACTTTGTCCCAGATTTTTACGCCTATTACCAGAGCAGATAATAAGTCTAGGAACTGGATGCATGACAAAGTGTTCTAGCCTCGATATAAGAAAAAGTAGTTGTACCTGTTTTGTTTTCCACGGGAGATAGGATAGGTTGTCTTAGGGACATTACCGAACTTCTATATCGTTGTATCTTCTTTGTTGAACGAGGGGAACTGTTTTTGTGAGTACAGAGACAGGAGAATCCCCCACCTCAAGCTCGTTTAGAGGTAGGTGGGGTAGTTCAATTTGCATGAATAGACACAAAGTTGTTATAAAAGGAAATTATATTTCATAAAATAGGATTTAAATATTGATTTTAAATTTCACTTATATATAATGAAGGTGTGAAATAAAATTTCAAAGAGGGTGAGAATATGCTAGAAAATTTATCAACAGAACACCGAAATGAAAATACGATGAACTTAGATGACATGAGCATAAAAGAAATTTTACAAACAATGAATCGAGAAGATCGTAAAGTCGCTGTAGCGGTCGAAAATGAAATCGAGCAAATTGAAAAAATTGTTCAAAGTGTTATTTCCTCTTTTCAAAATGGCGGACGATTAATTTATATTGGCGCTGGTACGAGCGGGCGTTTAGGAATTTTAGATGCTGTTGAATGTCCACCGACATTCGGAACAGATGAGACAAAGGTACAAGGATTTATCGCAGGTGGATTGAAAGCGTTTACGAAAGCCGTGGAAGGTGCTGAAGATCGAGAGGATCTTGCCGTAGCGGATTTAAAGGCTATTGGGTTAAATGATAAGGACACTGTCATTGGAATTGCTGCAAGTGGCAGAACACCTTATGTTATAGGTGGATTAAAGTATGCAAATGCTGCCGGAGCAAGTACAGCTAGCATTTCATGTAATAAGGGCGCTGAAATAAGTAAATTTGCAAAAATTAGCGTAGAAGTAGAAACAGGTGCAGAGGTGTTAACAGGTTCTACACGCTTAAAGGCTGGAACGGCGCAGAAATTAGTGCTGAATATGATTTCAACTGCTTCTATGATTGGCGTAGGAAAGGTTTATAAAAATTTAATGGTTGATGTGCAATCAACAAATGAAAAGTTAGTTGAGCGCTCTAAGCGAATTATTATGGAAGCGACAGGTGCAGAGTACAAAGAAGCAGAGACATATTACGAGAAAGCAAATCGTAATGTGAAAGCTGCAATTGTCATGATATTACTGCAGTGCGAATATGGGGAAGCACTTGAAAAATTAACAGATGCGAAAGGATTTGTGAAAAAGGCATTGTAAAAAAATAGGGAGGGGGATTTTGCAATGAAGAAAGAACAAAGGATGGCCAATGAAATTACGGAGCAACTTGGGGGTATAAAAAATATTCTTGGTATTGCTCATTGTATGACGCGTCTACGTTTAACACTTCATGATGACAGTAAAGTGAATATGGAACTTTTGAAAAAAGTAGACGGTGTCATGGGTGTGATTGAAGATGAAACATTGCAAGTTGTCGTTGGGCCAGGAACTGTGAATAAAGTAGCTGCGGAAATGGAAGTCTTAACGGGATTACGAATGGGTGAGGTTGCTGACCAACCTCTTGAAGAGCGTGGTCAAGATATGAAAGCAGCAATTAAGAAGAAAAATAATACGCCTGTTAAAAATCTATTGCGAAAAATCGGTAATATTTTCATTCCATTAATTCCGGGTCTTGTCGCATCGGGAATTATTAATGGTGTTGCCAACTTTGCGAAAAATGCAGGAGCAGATCCAAATGCCACTTGGCTGCAAATGCTACTTTTAATTGGTGGTGGTATTTTTACATTCCTTGGTATTCTGGTAGGCTTGAATACAGCGAAAGAGTTTGGAGGAACTCCAGTTCTCGGCGCGATTGCGGGTATTTTAATCTTCAACCCAGCTATGGCAAATGTGAAAATATTTGGTGAAGCAATGGTGCCGGGGCGCGGTGGGTTATTCGCTGTCATTTTTGCGGCTTGGCTTATGGTTGTTGTGGAAAGACAAGTGCGAAAAGCAGTACCAAATGCAGTAGATATTATTGTGACTCCGCTTATTACCGTATTGGTTGTAAGTTTAGTAACGATGTTAGCAATTCAGCCAGTGGCTGGTTTACTATCTGACGGAATTACAAATGGTATTAACGCTATTTTAAATGTTGGTGGAGCATTTGCAGGAGCAGTGCTTGCAGGAACATTTTTACCGCTTGTTATGGTAGGACTGCATCATGGTTTAACACCAATTCATATGGAGTTTATTAATCAAACACATGTAACTCCATTATTAACTGTTTTAGCAATGGCAGGAGCTGGACAAGTAGGCGCAGCTATTGCGATTTTTGTAAAAACAAAAAACAAACGTCTTCGCAATGTAATTAAAGGAGCACTACCGGTTGGATTCTTAGGAATTGGTGAGCCTTTACTATACGGTGTTACATTACCACTTGGTAAACCATTTATTACCGCTTGTTTAGGAGCAGCAGTAGGCGGTGCATTCCAAGCAGTTATGAAAACGGCTTCACTCGGAATCGGTGTATCAGGATTATCATTAATTCCGTTAATTGCCGATAATAAATATTTATTATATTTTCTTGGTCTTGTGATTGCTTATGTCTTCGGATTTATCTTTACGTATTTCTTCGGATTTAAAGAAGAAATGGCGGAGAATATATAAATACGGATTGAAAAACCAACATAAAACCATTCCTTTTAGGTGGTGGAGAGGATCCGCCGGTGGATAGAAGCGGTCAGTTCCTTTTTTAGCCCCATGCCATGTGAAAACAGAAGGAGAAAATGAGTGGAAGTCTCTTTTGGGTTTTCATAGCCGCAATTGATATGTTGGAAAATCAAATTGGATTTATATAGAGAGAAAGGGATTCCTTTCTCTTTTTTATAGAAGGAGAGATTACGATGATCGGAGTTTCTATATATCTTTCAAAAGATCAAATGGAGGAGCAGGAAAAATGGTTGGAGACGGTGAGGGAGTACGGATTTTCTTCTATTTTTACTTCTCTGCATATTCCAGAAGATGACCCTAGAACGTATAAAGAGTTAATACAAATACTTGGAAAGCAAGCAAAAAAATACGAAATGGAACTGATGGTGGATGTTTCTCCAAAGTCATTACATCATTTAGGACTTACGTATGAAAATGTGGAACAACTATTAGAGTGGGGAATTACTGGTTTACGTATGGACTATGGGATAGCTCCGAAACAAATTGCACATGTATCACATAAGATGAAGATTGCTTTAAATGCGAGTATAATTACTGAATTTTTCTGGAATGAGCTTCTTGAGGAAAATGTGAAAGTAGAACATGTAGAAGCATGGCATAATTTTTATCCACGTCCAGAAACAGGACTAGCCAAATCATTTTTGCAAAAACAAAATCAATTTTTGCATGAGTGCGGCATAAAAACAATGGCATTTATTCCAGGTGATGGTGAAAAAAGAGGACCTTTATATGAAGGACTTCCTACATTAGAAAAACATCGATATATGCGTCCGCTTGAGACATATTTGGAACTTATGCAAGATTGCTTCGTTGATAAAGTGTTGATTGGTGATATAAGTGCAGCGGTAGAAAGTATAAGTGAAATTTCTAGCGTGAAAGAAGGAATTATTCCGATTCGGTATAAGCCAGTTATAGAAGAGAAACAGGTGTTAGAAAAGATAGAGCGATTACACACGAATCGGCTCGATCCAGCACGTGATGTCATTCGTTCTGTGGAATCAAGAGAAGAATCCTCATTAGTCTTACAGCCTATGAATACAGTAGAAAGAAAAGTGGGATCGGTTACAATCGATAACGTACTGTATGGTAGATATGCTGGTGAGATGCAAATTACAATTAATAATTTACCTGAGAACGAAAAGGTGAACGTAATTGGGAGCGTGATTGAAGAGGATCTGCCATTATTGGCTTATGTAGGAGCGGGACAGAAGTTTCAACTTATATCTGAAAAATAATAAAAAAATCGTCGATAATATGATATCGACGATTTTTTTGTTAGTGACTACGTGCTAAATTTGTACTCGGTTGAACAATTGCTGTTTTAAAATGAGAAAATAAATAACAACCAGTAACGACAATGGCAGTTCCTAAAATTTGTACCCATGTTAGCTCTTCGCCTAAGAATAAAAACGCTAAAATAGCGGTGAAAATTGGATTGAAATTTAGGAAGATACCTGACGTGGTTGCCCCTAATTTTTGAACACCAATATTCCAAAATACCATACAAACTACAGTTGAAATTAAACCTGTGTATAGCAGTGAAGTAATAAATGAAGCATTGATATGGGAAACAGTAAAGCTTGGCATGTTAAATGGAAGTAATAGGATGACACCGAAAATTCCAGAATATAAAGTGGCCATCATTGGCGAGGTCGTTTTTGTTGCCCATTTACTACAAACAGAATAAATGCCCCAAATGCAAACGGCCGCAATCATCCATAAATCTCCGCTATTAAAATGTAATGAAAATAAAAGCGCGATATTTCCTTTTGAAAGAACGAGAAGAACGCCGAAAAAAGAAAGAATCATTGAAAGAATTTGAAGCCCATTTATTTTTTCTTTTAAGAATAAAGACGAAAATAATGCGATTGAAATTGCATTTAGTGTAGAAATGAGTCCAACGTTTGTTGCGGATGTGTGTTCTAATGCTAAAAACTGAAAAATGTTAAAGAGAACAACGCCGGTGATGCCCATAAGTAGTAAGGGCAGAATTGCGGCGCGCGGCGGGAGAAGCTTCTTCTCTTTAAACCAAACAATCGGTAATAAGCAAAGAACGGCAATGATCCATCTTAAACTTGTAAGCGTCATAGGAGACGCATGATCTACAAGTGATTTTCCAACGACAAAGTTTCCTCCCCATAGTAAGCTTGTTAGCAGTAGTAAAAAGACATAAAAATATGGCATAACTTGTGACTCCTTTTAGTAGTGTGTAAATAAAAACGACAAAACCCTTTCTTTTTAAAGAGGATCCGATTATGCATAGAAGCGGTGGATCCATGCCAATTAGAAAACAAAGAGAGAAAAAGAGAGCAGACCCTTTTTTGTTTTCAAAGCAGTGGCTGCTATGTGAAAATTTTTATATCGTATGAATTGTAAATAATTTTAGCATTTTTCTTTGTTATCTAATATATTCTTTTGTATAATGATGAAAATTCGATAAAATATTTTGTTTTAGGTTATAATTATGAAATTTTATTTGATTTAACTAGTGTTGTTATGCATTTTTTCGAAGAATCGTCGGTAAGAAAAAGGGGGATCTTTATGGAGTCATCTGTTATTAAAGTATTAGATGATTTGGACGTACAAATTTTAGATATTTTACAAAAGGAGTCACAAGTGAGTAATGCTGAACTTGCACGTCGTGTTAATTTATCACCGGCTGCGATGCATGCACGAATAAAAAGGCTAGAAGGGGAAGGTTTCATTAATAAACAAGTCGCGATTTTAAATCAAGAAAAGCTTGGATTTGATTTATTATCCTTTATTTTTATGAGTACAAATATTCATCAATCTGAAAAACTTGAAGTATTGGAACGAGAATTGGAGTCTATGCCTGAAGTATTGGAGTGTCATTGTTTAACAGGTGAATATGATTACTTGTTAAAGGTCGCAAATAGAGACCGGAAAGAACTTGAGCGTTTTATTAGAAAGTTAAATAAGCTTGGGATTACGCGAATACAGACGAGTTTAGCGCTAAGGGAGATTAAATCTTCTACGGTATTGCCGATACGGGATTTGGGAGAATAAGATTTAGAACCATTCTTTTTTGAGGGAAGAGAGGATCCGGCCGAGCATAGAAACGGTCAGAGCCTTTTTTAGCCCCATGCCATGTGAAAACAAAAGGAGAAAAAGAGAGAAGGTCTTCTTTTGTTTTCGAGGCAGTAACTAGCATACTTAGAAAGATTTTGCATACATGCAAATTGAAAAATTGAGCTAAAGCTATTCTTTTTTTGTGGGGAGAGAGGAGTTGTCTGGTGGTTTTTGTTTCTAGTTAAAAGTAAGAGTGAAATCAAGTTATAGTTTCAAAGTGACCTCCCGTTTTGGAGGTTTTTTGTTGTGCATTTTGTATCATAAGAAAAAAGCGAGAGATTGAAATGGGTATTATAAAAGAAATCGATCCTTATTTTTATATGAAAAATTCAGAATAATAATTGACGCGATTGCAGAGCGGGTGTATTATTATATAAAAATATGAATTAATATACATTTAAAGTTATAAATATTTAATATAAGGAGATCGGTCATGCAAATTTCTAACGCGATTACAAGTGATGTGAAAGATATATATAACTTAATAGAAATATATTCGAAAGAGGGAGTTGTACTGCCGCGTTCACTTTTGTCTCTTTACCAGTACTTACAGTGTTTGTATGTTGTGAAAGAGGGGGAGGAAATTTTGGGAGTTGCTGGTTTGCATGTGTTGGGGGAAGATCTAGCTGAAATACGTTCGTTAGTAGTTTCGCATACATATGCAGGAAAAGGGATAGGGCGTATGCTCGTCAACCATGTGATAGATGAGGCGGCAAAGATAAAAGTAAAAAGGGTCATCTCATTAACGTATGAAACAGCATTTTTCGAAAAATGTGGCTTCGATTTTGTAAATAAAGACTTATTGCCAGAGAAAGTATGGATTGATTGTAGACATTGCTCGAAATTTGATTGCTGTGATGAGGTTGCGATGATTCGATATGTGATTTGAATTTAAGAGCGTATGCAGCACATACTCAGTGCGAATGTATTGTCATCATTGAGTATGTGTGGTTTATGATCAGGCATATCTTTGAATTTAGCGAGTAGTATTTAATTTTTTATAAAGTAAAACTTTAATATATGTATGAACAAGATCAATTATAAAAAAAATTGTGATTGACATTTTATAAATCATCTATGTACAATATATATGAATGACATTCAGTCATTTTATTTCGTGGAAGGGTGTAGATAATGTCTAAAAAAGAAAAAATTGTATACGCTGCTATCGAATGTTTTAGGGAAAAAGGAATTGAAAAAACAAAGATTTCAGATATAGTGAAATCTGCTGGTATTGCGCAAGGAACCTTCTATTTATATTTTTCTTCAAAACTATCTGTAGTGCCTGCTATTGCAGAAGTTATGGTGGAGAAGATGATATGTGCAGTTGAAGAAAAAACAAAAGCTAGCTCTTCTTTCTTAGATACATTTTCGCAAATTGTAGATGCAATTTTTGAGTTTACAAAGGAACATCACGAAATACAAGCATTAATATATGTCGGTTTAGCATCAACAGAACATATAAAGAAGTGGGAGAGTGTATATCAGCCTCTTTATGTTTGGATAAAACGTTTTTTAGAAGAAGCGAAGGATGCGAATGTAATACGGAATTCTATTCATGTTGAAAGAACTTCAAAACTTTTTATTGGTTTAATTGAATCAGCAGCAGAACAAATTTATTTATATGATTATGCAAAAGAGGAGGAAGCTAATTTACAAAAAGCTGAAGTTTTGGATTTTTTAACACATGCATTGAATATAGGAAAATAACTATCCATTGGATGTAACATGATGGATAAATTTTTTAAGTGGAAAATGAATGACAATCAGTCATAAAGGGTGGTAATTTATGAAAAATAAAGCTTGGTTATATGTAATATTAACATGTATTTTTGAAGTGTTTTGGGTATTTGGTTTTAACACAGCTCACACTTGGTGGCATTGGGTAATCATTATAGGAATTATTGGTATTGATTTTTACCTGCTTTCTAAAGCGTGTGAACATCTTGCGACAGGAACAGTATACGCTGTTTTTGCTGGAGCGGGAACTGTGGGAACTTTCTTAATGGATGTTTTTCTTTTTGGCGGAAGTTTTAGTCTAGGGAAATTATTCTTCATCGTTATGGTTGTAGCTGGCGTTATTGGTTTGAAGTTAGCTGATAACAAAGAAGAAAAAGAAGAAGAAGTTATGAAAGGAGCTGCTTAATAATGGGGTGGATTTTTGTTTTGTGTGCTGCAATAAGTGAAATTGTTGGAGTAATCGGTCTTAAAATGTACAGTAAGGATAAATCAATAACAAATGGTGCGATTTATCTAGGTGGATTTGGTATTTCTTTCGCATTCTTATACACATCTTTCCTGTTTTTAGAAGTCAGTGTAGCTTATGCAGTTTGGATTGGTATAGGGACAGCGGGTGCCGTTTTGTTAAATATGTTCTTATTTGGAGAGTCTAAAAGTAAGGCACGTATCATTAGTGTGGCTCTTATTGTATGCGGAGTAACGGGATTAAAGGCTCTTTCTTAAAAATAGAAAGACTTATTACAAAGTATACCCGATAGTACAGGAGGAGCTGTATTGGAGTTAATTCGTTTAGTTCTTATTTATCCCGCATTAACGGGCAGTAATACTCCCACCTCAAAATTCAGCGAGAGCAAAGAAGTTAGGTGGGAGATAAACTGTCCGTAAAAGCCCGATTGGTCAGGGCTAATAATCAGTGGGGGATGAAGAAAAACCCCACTGATTAAAGTTTCACCTTATACAGATATATAATGGAATGAAGAATAGATATAAAAACTCATATATTATGATTTGATCTCCTAATAGAAAAAGAAGAATATTCTTCTATGTTCTATTGGGGGATTTTCCTATGGAGAAAATAAAGATGGGATAGTCTAGATTACATCTCTTTTTTACTTTGAAAACCGCTTTTTAAATTTTGATTTGGTTACTCGAAAAATACATTAGAAAATTTTTTTAACTTTCACCCTATTGTTGACAGTACAATAAAACTTCATATAGAATGAATGACAGTCATTCTATACATGTGTGAAAGGACTCGGATAATGAATAAAAAAGAGAAAATTGTTTATGCAGCTATTGAAGTGTTTCAGGAAAAAGGAGTTGAAAAAACAAAGATCTCTGACATTGTAAAATTGGCCGGTATTGCCCAAGGGACTTTCTATTTGTATTTTCCTTCTAAATTATCTGTTATGCCTGCAATAGCAGAAGTTATGGTTGAAAAGATGATACACGCAGTAAAAGAGAAGGTACAAAATAATGAACCTTTTTCAAAGAAAGTTATGCAAGTGATAGATGCTGTCTTTGACTTTATAGAGGAAAATCGTGAAATACAAGCATTAATGTATGCGGGTCTTGCATCTACTGAGCATATAAAAGAGTGGGAAGCTGTATATGAGCCTCTTTATATGTGGTTAAGTCAATTTTTAAGTGAAGCAAAAGATTTAGGGGCAATTCGTAATTCAATTCACGTTGAAAGAACGGCAAAGTTATGTATCGCTCTTGTTGAATCTGCGGCAGAGCAAGTTTATTTATATGATCATAAACAGGATGATCAGGTCGATCTTCAGAAAGCTGAAGTACTAGACTTTTTAACGCATGCATTGGACATTCGTGAATAAATAGTTAGGTGAATCCATTTATAGTAAAGAGATGGGTTCATTTTGTTCGAAAATGAATGAAAGTCAGTCACTGTATCTTATATCAATGGGAAGTAAGATCCGACCTTAAAATTCAGTGTAAGCAAAGAAGTTAATGAGGATGAAGAAAAAAACTTACTGATTAAAGTTTCACTTTATGAAAAATAAGGTAAGAGGTAAATACTACAAATAAATCTCATCATTCCATTCATATAAAGGATATAGCTTTCACCAATTTTGTCCCGCTATTTGTGGAGGATGTCACTAATTAAAAATCCCTTAGGTATTATTTTGAAGAAGAGTTTCACATCAATGATTTTTACAGGAAGAGGTGTTAATAAATGAAGAAATCAATCAAAGAACAAAAGATGGTACTAATCATTCTTTTAAGCAATATATTCATTGCGTTTCTCGGAATTGGCCTCATTATCCCGGTTATGCCGTCATTTATGAATATTATGGGGTTATCAGGAAAAACGATGGGTTATCTTGTTGCTGTATTCGCAGTAGCCCAACTACTGATGTCACCATTAACAGGACGCTGGGTTGATCGTTATGGTAGAAAGAAAATTATCATAATTGGCTTATTTCTTTTTGGTACTTCAGAACTTATATTTGGTTTGGGAACAAATGTATGGGTACTTTATATAGCAAGGGTGTTAGGGGGGATTAGTGCTGCCTTTATTATGCCTGGTGTTACGGCATATGTTGCAGATATTACATCTATTCAGGAACGACCAAAAGCGATGGGATATCTTTCTGCTGCCATCAGTACAGGTTTTATTATTGGACCTGGAATCGGTGGTTTTATTGCAGAATATGGTATACGCGTACCCTTCTTTTTTGCGGCAGCCATCGCCTTTATCGCATGCGCTTCTTCCATATTTATTCTGAAAGAGCCGTTAACAGCGGAACAACTAGCAGAAATTTCGGCTAATACGAAGCAAACAAACTTTATTAGCGATTTAAAAAAATCATTAAACCCGCGTTACTTTATCGCATTTGTTATTGTATTTGTACTTGCTTTTGGTTTATCGGCATATGAAACTGTTTTTAGTCTATTTTCTGATCATAAGTTTGGTTTCACACCAAAAGATATTGCCGCTATTATTACAATAAGCTCAATCTTTGGTGTTGTTGTTCAGGTATTTCTATTTGGAAAGTTAGTAGATATATTTGGAGAAAAAGTCTTGATTCAGCTCTGTTTAATTACAGGTGTAATATTGGCGGTAGTCTCAACCTTAATCTATAATTTTTGGGTAGTATTGGCTGTAACTTGTTTTATCTTTCTCGCATTCGATTTACTTCGTCCGGCATTAACAACATTTTTATCAAAAGCAGCTGGAAAAGAGCAAGGATTTGTTGCTGGAATGAACTCAACCTATACGAGCTTAGGGAATATCGTCGGACCGGCTATGGGAGGAATATTATTTGATGTTAATATTCACTATCCGTATCTTTTCTCTGCTTTCATTATGGCTATTGGTCTTGGTATTACATTCATGTGGAAAGAAAAACAAATGGTAGAAAGTTTAGCGGAAAAAACAAGTTAAAATCTTTATCGTACTACGATAAAAAACAAAGGAGATCATATCTCCTTTGTTTTTTTTATAGTTCGCTAGCTGATTCTGCTGGGTGAATCCATAACTTCGAAAAGTCTGTCCAACCAAAAGAGTCAATCGTTACGTTCTTTAAAGAAGATGGATATGTTTTTTTCTTAAAAACATGATAATTAAATAGAATAATATACTCTGTTTGAAGGAATTCTTCTATTTCATACATTAGTTTGTAGCGTTTTTCTGTATTTTCTTCCAATAAAAATGTATCTAGTAAACAATCGAGTTGTTTTTGATAGTGGGGCTGCATAAAACGATTGATAAAGCAGCTGTTATTTTTAAATACATTAAGAAAAGCGATTTCTATATCTGAAGAGAAAACTTCTCCCATCAAAATAATATCAGCGTTCTGATCAATAGAGCGATTAGAGTAGTCTGAGACTGGGAAAGGATGCAATTCTACTTGTATACTTAAGTTTTGGCAACGTTCTTTTAGCCAAAGAGCATCATCGGCACTATCTTTAAAGGAGAAGAAATAAATATGTATCGTTTCACCTTGATAGGAACTCTTTTGTAAGTAATTTTTCGCTTTCTGTAAAGACCTGGATTGTTTTTCCGCTATCCTACTTCTTTCTGGAAAGAAGCTACATGCTGGAATAGTGCGTGTTCCTTTTAAATTATGAATGATGGATTCAACATCATATAGTTCTCTCCAAGCTTTTCGAAAATAAATATCATGATGTGGACCGGGTTTTGTAAAGTTAAATGCAGCATATATACAGCCAGTTTCTTCTATTTGTACATCATGTTCTTTTTTATTTTTATTATTTGGAATTTCACAATGTTTATGTATTTGTGCATGTTCTGGAATACGCCAAAACTCGATACGATCAACTAAAGCGCGTTCTTTAAAATAATCAGGAAATGCTTCTAATATCACTTGATCTTCATCATAACAATGTAATGTAAAAGCTCCTGTACCGATATAATGGTGATTTTGTATTTCAACATCATGGGGTAAAATGGCTAATTGCATCGAACTTACATAACGTAGAAAAAACAAGTTTGGCTTTCGGAGGTGAAAGTTTATTTGTAATGGTGATGGTGTTTCAATTTGTACAATTTCTTTTGTGAGCCATGCATAAGGAGATTGTACGTGTTGTAATCTTTCAAACGAAAATTGAACATCTTTGGAAGATAAAGTTGTTCCATGATGAAATTGGATTCCTTTTCGTAAGTAAAAAGTCCAAGTTAATTGATCTTTACTAACTTCCCATGTATGAGCGAGATGAGGCTCAATTTCTTCTGCGCTATAGTTATAAATTACTAATGTATCAAAAATTTGACTAATAAGATGACTCTCAGTTGTGATAGCTGCAAATGCTGGGTCGAGTGGTAATATTTTTCGAGAGCAAGGTATTTTTAACACATCGTACATATCGTTTACAGGTTGGTATCCAAAATGCTGTTGTAGTTTGTCTTCTAAGTTTTTTCGTAGAGAAGAAGGAAAAGGTTGTTTTAAAAGAAGGAAGACTTCTTTTAATTTATCTTGTTGTAAAAGGGATTCAGCATAAGGAATAATGACTTCTGAAATGGTATGGAGAAAGAGAATCTCACTTTTATTTCCACGTCCTCGTCCAGGTGTCCACGTAATTAAGTTTTCTTCACTCATTTTTCTAAGTAAAATTTTCACGTTTTTTGTAGTGCAATATAACATATCGGCTAATTCTTGCAAGCTATTTTGCATGTACTGTTTTTCCGGATCATGCAATCATAGTTGAATATAATAGTCCATCACTTTCATGTTTAAACGACTCCTTCCCAATAAAAGGGGGAATTCTTTAGAATATTCTAACCTTTTTCTTCCACTTTTTCAAAGTAAAATGAATACCTATAAGGAGGCGGAAAGAAATGGGATTTTGGAGTATGCATCGCAATATAAAAATTAGAATTATAACATCATTTTTAACACGCACTGTATCAACGATGATTTTCCCGTTTATGGCGATTTATTTTTCAGTAAAGCTAGGCAGTGTCCTTGCAGGTGTTTTATTACTAATAAATGTAATGGCAGCGCTAGTCATTGGGCTTTATGGTGGTTATATTGGAGATCGATTAGGACGAAAAAAGGTCATGATTATAGGGCAAGTGGTACAAGTTGTTTCAATTGCTTGTATGGGAATTGCGAATTCAGATTATGTAGATTCACCTTGGTTAACTTTCATTTTTATGTTAACGAATAGTCTTGGTTCAGGACTTATGAACCCGGCAACAGAGGCAATGCTAATTGATGTGAGTACACCTGAGAATCGAAAGGTTATGTATAGTATCAATTATTGGGCAATCAACTTTTCTATTGCGATTGGAGCAATCTTTGGGGGATTATTATTTGAACATTACCGTTTTCAACTATTTGTATTATTAACAGTAGTAGCACTGCTGACGCTATATTTAATTGCTGTATATATGGAGGAGGTATATGTCGCTCGGCCAATTATAAAAAAGCAGCATGTGCTAAAAGAAATGGTAGAAAGCTACAAAGTCGTGATGACAGACCGGGCATTTTTGATATTCTGTTTGGCAAGTATATGTACGTTATCGTTAGAATTTCAGCTTAATAATTATTTAGGCGTGCGCTTGCAAGAGGAATTTGAGACGGTGCAGTTTGCATTTGGAAATCATGGTACTTTTGATGTAACAGGTATCCGCATGTTAAGTTGGATTTCTGCGGAAAATACGATTTTGATTGTTTTATTTTCAGCTCTTGTTATTAAAATGACGAAGCGTTTTAATGATTTGAAACTATTATATGTGGGCTTGTTTATCTATACAATTGGATTTACAATACTTGGATCAAGCAATAGCTTGTGGATTTTATTGATAGCTGGTCTTTTTCAAACAGTTGGAGAGATGATGTATGTACCTGTTCGGCAATCGATTATGGCGGATATGATTCCGGATGACGCGCGGAGCTCTTATATGGCTATCAATGGTATGGTCTTCCAGGTAGCAAAACTGAATGGGGCATTAGGGATTATGCTTGGTTCATTCATTGCATCGTGGGGAATGAGTATTGTTTATTTTTTGATTGGTGTAAGCAGTATTGTATTGTTTATGAAAGCAATCAGAAGGAATGAATATCGTGAAGAAAGCATAACTCATCTTGGATAGAATTATACAAAAAGCGGATCATTTTTAGGATGATTCGCTTTTTATATAGCATTACGTTTCTAAAAAACATCTTCTTCAGCTAATGTATTGTTAGCGCGAGGATTCATTAAAAGATTTTTCAGTTCACCTACTTCAGAGAGAGCGACAAGGATATAGCCACTAATTAATACAATGAGTCCAATGACCCTTAATGTTTGCAAGCTAATTTCTCTTTTGTTTTCCTCGGAGTGATTTGGGGGCGTTGAAGTGTGCTTGTTGTTCATAGGCAGGCTCCCATCTTTTATATATGTGATCAAATATTTTTATACGATCAGGAAAATTCTAGTCATTTTCACTATATGAGAAATGCCTAAAAAAGTGATTAGAAATTAACAGAAGGGTGCTGGATAAGCATAAAAAGACCGCTATTTGCGGTCTTTTGTACTTATAAAGAAGCAATTCTTTTTTTTGCTTTTGGTACAATAATAAATTTGATGAAAAGCAAACTGATTAAGGCGATTGAAAAAGCAGGTAAAAGCTGCTGGATCCTGATTATCAGGATAACTGCAAATACCACTAGTTGAACGATTGCTAATGAAAATACAAGGGTAAGAAATTGATGTATTCGTGTGTCGTGTGAAATCGGATATAATGCTACAATATTATTTCCCGAAAAATATTTCCATAAGGCACGCAATTGCATAGAGGTCATATATAAGAGACAACAAGTAATAGCGCCCTTTGCAAATACATTCGGTACGAAAT
Organism: Bacillus pfraonensis; assembly: GCF_050768835.1. NCBI lineage: Bacteria > Bacillati > Bacillota > Bacilli > Caryophanales > Bacillaceae > Bacillus > Bacillus pfraonensis. Next base: position 34,974 of record NZ_JAHCDO010000005.1, read on the forward strand.
ATAAAATGAAAGAACCAATGACAGTTAATCGAATATATATACCAAAATAATCATTTGCACGTAAGAATGATAAAGTGTTCAAATATAAAAAAGTAGCTTGTTTTTTATGTAAGATAGGTTCTAGCCAACTTGTTAGCCATATTCTTTGTTTGACTTGTTTTTTCAGCTGCGGAACATCGGTGAAAAAGTTGGCACATTGGTAAAAGCGCATGTCCATTTTTTCTTCTTGTTCAATGATATATTCCCAGCCGATTCGTTTTGTTGGTTGTTTTACTGTATAAAGAAGTATAAAGGCTGGAAGTAAGAGAACAGCACCTAATAGAAGGACTGATACGGATTGAAAAAGCATGTAAAGAATCAGTGCATTGCAAGCGAATCGAATCATAAACCAGATGTGGCCGCTATCGTGATCGCGCCATATCCAATTGATATATAGGTTCCAACCTTTTAGTAACATTAAAATGAAAAAGATCGTACATAAAAATGGAACGGTTGTCTGTAATGTTTGCATTGCCAGTGGTGTAATGATTAGAAACGTGAATAGCAATGGAAATAGCTGCATGACATAGTTATAGAGAAGAGATTTTTTGAAATAAGATGTTAATTTCTCTTCAAGTGCCAGTAAATAGATAGCATCGGGCTTTTGGATAAACGTGCGGATTTTACATCTCGTTATCATGATTGTAAGCACAGTTATAATGATTAATAATGCGATTCCTTTAGAAGGATAGGTTTTTAAAAACTTGGCGTAATAATACGCACCGATACATGAGATAAAGATGAAGCTATATAATAAACCACTAATCATCCGGAAAAAATACATCATGCTGTTTTGAAGATGTTTTTGAAAACGATCGTTCCACAGTGTTTCAATTGACATGTTTTTCACCTCTATCATCTATTATAAAGGTTTCTTTCGTGCATCAAAATAAAAAACGAACAAATTGCTTTAAGCAACTTGTTCGTTTTTATTTTTTTTATTTCGTTTCTGATCACGATTCATTAATGGGTAAAAGGCAAAGCCAATTACGAATAAGCCAATTCCAAGAAGGAATGTTTTTATATCTGAGGAGCCAGTTTTAATAACCCATAGTGCATAGCAAAGCGCAATGACTGCGACGATACCATCCATAATTCGTGAACCCATTTCATTTTTATATGTTTCACCAGTTACGACCAGTTTTAATTGGAAGATCGGTGAAACGAGATAAGGGATTAAGTAAGCTAAAGTTGAGACGGTAATAACGAATGTATAAGCTTCAGCAATTGTCCCTGATAATGTTGAGAATAGGAAGACTTGCGACATAATATTTGTCAGTCTTAATGAATAAATCGGACTTCCTTTTTTGTTTGTTTTTGCAAAGAAGGAAGGGAAGAAGCCTTCTTTTGCTGCTTGATACGGCACTTCTGAGCTTAATAAAATCCAGCCTAAGATCGAGCCGAATAGGGAAGTAAGAGCAAGGAGCGCCATTAGTTTTCCGCCGCCATGACCCATTGCAGCATTTAATGCGTCAGCTAATGGACGTTCAGACGCTTGTAGTTTATCCATATGAAGAACACCCATTGTTAAAATGGTAATTCCTAAATAAATGGCAACAGTTATTAATAAGCCAGCAACAGTTGCATGTTTTACCGTTTTTGGAGATTTCGCACGGTTTGACAAAAGAACAGCTGATTCAATACCGATAAATGCCCAAAGTGTTGTAAGTGCAGCTAAATTTACTTGTGAAAGCAGTCCGTGTGACACGCCTTCTTTATCAATCACTGGTGTGTACCATTGTCCAAATTTTGAAGCTTGAAATGCAAACAAAGTAACAACGATGAAGAGAAGGAATCCTGTTACCTTCGTTGTTGTCGCTAAAAAGTTTAATTTCCCAGCTCCGTTTACACCGTTTGTTAAAATCATATGTGTTCCCCATAATAAGAAAGAACAGATGGAGAATGTAATGAGCTTTCCAACTTCCACATCGAAAGTACCAATTGAAAATAAGAGACGTGTATCTTTCATAATCGGGAAGAAGAGTGATAAATAACCTGCAAAAGATGTAATAATAGCAACATTACTTGCCCAGTTTGCGACCCAGTAGCCCCAAACCATGCTGAATCCAGCCATTTTTTTCTTTTTTGGTGATGAAAATAAGGCATATGCGTGACTTTGTGGTCCTGTTGTTAAATCAGGACGACGAATTGCTAAATTACCGAAAACAAGAGCTAGCATTAAAACACCGAACCCTGTTGTTAACCAAGCTAAAGTAACACCGAGAGGGCTTGCTGTTTGTGCTAATGTACTTGGCACCATGAAAATACCAGCGCCAACCATATTGCCGACAACAAATGCTGTCAGTACCCAAAAGCCCCATTTTTTCTGTTGCATAAAAAATACCTCCAAAGTTAGTATAACCAAGTCAAGCGAGGAGATATGTATGTCTTCCAAAAAGGAAGTAAGGTAAGCTTCATACAAAACAAAAAAAGCACGTGTCATTGTCGCTACGTGCTTTCTATCTTATAGGAAACCCACGACATACCTCTCGATAGCTCTCCACAAACAAATTGTTTGTGACAGTTCTGCACTTATTAAGTAGCAGACCCAGCAAGAATGCATGGTGGACATTTCTTACTTCGGCAACCATTCCTTTCCCATTCGTTCATCGATGCCACTACATCTCCCGAAATGATACTCTTAATGACTGCAACCTCTACCTCACCGAGATACGAATGAGGATTTATGTATTAAATTTACGTATTTAAGGGTAACAAATGAATTTTTATACGTCAATGGATATAGTAATAGTCAGACTATGGAGAAGACTTTGTTATTATTAGAAGAGGGAGCTTTTTCGAAATAGGTTCTTTTGAAAAAGCTTGTCGATAGTTGTGTTAAATTTATGAAGTGTAATGTTTAAATATTATTTTATAAAGAAGAACGGAGGTTTGATATGACGTTAATTTGTTTGGAGGGTGCAAGTGGTATTGGTAAAACGGCAACGTGTAGAAATATTGCGGAATTGTACAATGCTTATGTGATTCCAGAAGTGAATTTCTTATTTCAGCGCCCTAATCCTGAACTGGAAAATTGGTATCTCGAAAGGCAAGTTGAAAGATGGCAAATCGCACAAGAAAAACTAAAATCGTATGATGTAGTTCTATTTGATGGAGATATTTTTCAGCCCATTTGGTATAACTGGATTTATCAGGGGGAATTCCCACAAACTTTACCGTTTTTGAAAGAGTTTTATGTAAATCAAATGAAACGAAAACATATAGGATTTCCGGATGTCTACATTCATCTTTCTACAAGCGAAACAGAATTAAGAAAAAGGAAAGAAAATGATACTACCCGAAGACGAAGTAACTTCGAAAAACATCTAAGTCTTATAGAACCACAAAAGCAGTATTTTCAATATATGCATACTGTTTCTCCTAATGTAGTCCATTTTGTAGATGCAGTTAGTATTGAAGAGAATATAAAAAGTATTTTTGAGATTGTGTCTAATTTGAATAAAGAAAAGCATAATAATGATTCTGTAACTGTATTTGAGAATGTAATGGATTGGTTAATGAACAGTGATCCTAAAGCATGTGAGATAAGTGAATAGGGGAATGAAAGAATATATATCACTTGATTTTCTAACATATATATCCACTCGCTTTCTCTTTTTGTTCTCACCTGGCATGGGACCCAAAAAGACACTGACCGCCTCTACCTATGGCCGGACGCTCTCTTCCCACCTAAAAAGAATGGTTTTTTCCCGGTTTTTCAATTTGTATTTATCCCGCATTAACGGGCAGTAAGACCCCCACCTCAAGATTCAGAGGGAAACGAGGAAGATAGGTGGGAGATCAACTGCCCGTAAAAGCCCGATTGGTGAGGGCTGATTAAAGTTTCACTTTATATAAAAAGAAGCTAATCTACAGCCGTAGATTAGCTTCTAAAATGTTACATTAAGTTTAATACAGTTACTTTTTCACGTGTCATAGACTCAAGGCTCTTACGAATACCTTGTGCTCCCATACCAGAACCTTTTACGCCGATGAATGGGAAGTGGTCAGGGCCACGCTCTGTACGTCCGTTAATTTGAACAGAACCAGTTTCGATTTTGTTTGCAATTGCAAATGCTTTATTAATGTCTTTTGTGAAGACACTTGCTTGTAAGCCGAAATCTGATTTGTTCGCAATTTCAATTGCCTGCTCATCAGAAGAAACGCGGATGATTGGAAGGATTGGACCGAATGGCTCTTCCCAAGCAACTTTCATATCCTCTGTTACATTGTCAATTAATGTTGGGTAAATTAAGTTACGCTCGCGCTTGTTACCGATAACGATTGTTGCGCCTTTTTCTACCGCATCGTCAACTAAACCTTGAACGAAATCAGCAGATTTATCATCGATTAATGGCACGATTGTGCTGTCTTGTTCTGGAGAACCAACAGTTAATGCAGCTACATGATCTTTTAATAAGCTAACAAGTTCGTCTGCTACATTTTCATGTACAAGTACGCGCTTGATTGCAGTACAACGTTGACCAGAGTAAGAGAATGCACCGCTTACGATATGTTTTGCAGCTTCTTGTAAATCAGCATCTTCACGTACGATGCCAGGGTCTTTGCCGCCAAGTTCTAATACAAGTGGAATCATCGCAGCTTTTTTCGCTAAGTGTTTACCCGTATTTGTACCACCTGTGAACGATACCATATTGATGCCAGGATGTTCTACTAAGTAGTCACCAATTACAGAACCGCGTCCAGTTGCTACGTTTACAAGTCCTTTTGGAAGACCAGCTTTATGAAGTGCTTCTACCATTTTAATACCGCTAATTGCACCTTGTGTTGCTGGTTTAAAGATAACAGCGTTACCCATAATAAGAGCTGGTGCAAGTTTTGCAGCAGATAAGTTTACTGGATAGTTAAATGGTGCGATGGCTAATACAACACCAAGTGGTGCACGTTGAACGATTGCAAGTTTAGATTTAGATCCGCCAGGGAAGCTATCACCCATCATGCTTTCGCCATGCATATGTAATGCTTCGTCTACAGTGTAGCGAATAAGATCTGCTGTACGAACAACTTCTTTTTTCGCATCTTTATAACCTTTACCGACTTCTTTCATTACGATATCGGCAATTTCATCTTGCATATTTACAAGCTCATCAGCCCATTTATATAAATATTTTGCACGATCTTGAAGAGATGCTTCAGCCCAGTCCTTTTGAGCTTCTTTTGCTGATGCAATTGCTTCGTCAACTTCCTCGCGAGTAATCGCTTGTACTTGTCCAATTACTTCATGTAAATATGGTGACGGAATATCAATTGTTTGCCCAGAAGAGCTTTCTCTCCATTCACCGTTTAAATAAAATTTGTACGTATTGCTAGTTATCGTTGTCATGATTCGTCCTCCTAAAATAGCAACTTGTAAGAGTGAGTATATGGTGATTGTAGGGGGTTTGAGAATATTTTTCAAACAAAATGTTTATGAAAACGATTTCTTGTATGATTTTAATTTTGTATGCCCTTTCTGAAAGGGGTTTACTTTATTTTTAAGTGAAACATAGGGTTTATAAATAGTATTAATAGATAATTTTTTCGAGTATGGGAAAGGGAGTATGTATTTTATATTTCTTGTGATAAAAGTTTGTTTTATAAAATAATAAAAAAAACAATTGACAGAAAAGTTCATAAAGTTATAAAATTAAAAATGGAAAATAAATGAAGGAGGTGTGCGTGATGATTGTAATTGTAAATATGACTGGCTTAGCTAGATTACATGGTGGAAAACGTTCATATCATTACGCAACCCGTACGGAAAGATAGTGCTTTTTTGTCTTTAAAAAAGCGTACGTTGCGTATTTCGTAACGTACGCTTTTATGCGTTTTTGCGCATATCGTCAAGCGGCGGTATGCGCTTTTTTGTCTCTATTTTTGGTTGTTTCCATACTTTGTATGGTTCCGATAAAGAAAAATATGGAGGGTGAGAAGATATGGTGAAACAGTATAGCTGGCGAGGTGTAAAATGGGGGGCTTTTGATAGCGGATAACAGAAATAGACTGAAACAAGATCGAGAAGGGAGAGATTTTATTGTTTTCAGTATTACAAAAGTTAACATGGTTTTTTAAAGAGCATTGGAAGAGGTACAGTATCGCAATTGGCGCGCTTTTAATTGTAAATGTAGTAGAGATAATTCCTCCAAAAGTAATTGGCTTAACAATTGATCATATAAAAATAGGATCTTTAACAAGCGAAGTAATTATGAAATATATTTGGATTTTAGTCGTGACGACGATAGTTGGATATATACTCACGTATGTATGGCAACATCAATTATTTGGTGGTTCATTTGTTCTTGAAAAAACGATGCGGTCAAAATTTATGGGGCACTTGCTGAAGATGACACCGACCTTTTATCACAAAAATCGTACGGGTGATTTAATGGCAAGGGCGACCAATGATTTAAAGGCGATTTCTATGACTGCTGGTTTTGGGATTTTGACACTCGTGGATTCTAGCTTATATATGCTAACGATTGTTTTTATGATGGGCTTTTCAATTAGTTGGGAGCTTACAATTGCGGCACTTCTTCCTTTGCCGATTATGGCATATGCAATGAACATATATGGGAAGAAGCTACATGAACGCTTTACAATTGCGCAAGACGCATTTGGAGATATGAATGATAAAGTGCTTGAATCGATTGCAGGCGTGCGTGTGATTCGTGCATATGTACAGGAAAAGGCGGATGAAGACAGGTTTCATAGGTTAGGAACAGATGTATATGAAAAAAATATGAAAGTAGCAAGAATTGATGCGCTGTTCCAGCCGACTGTGAAGATGCTAGTTGGTCTTAGCTATTTGATTGGTCTTGTATATGGAGCATTTTTAGTATTCCAATCAAAGGTGACGCTTGGTGAACTTGTGTCCTTTAACGTTTACCTTGGAATGATGATTTGGCCGATGTTTGCGATTGGTGAATTAATCAATGTGATGCAGCGCGGAAATGCTTCGTTAGACCGCGTTAATGAAACGTTAGCGTATGAGCCTGATGTGAAGAACGTGAAAAAGCCGAAGCGTGTACACGAACCAGAGTATATCGACTTTGATAAAGTTTCCTTTTCATATCCAGCTTCACCAGATATGAATTTGAAACATGTTTCTTTTTCATTGAAACAAGGAGAAACACTTGGCATTGTTGGGAAAACAGGGAGTGGTAAAACGACTCTTGTTCGTCAGCTTCTTCGTCAGTATCCACTTGGTGAAGGGGATATTACAGTATCGGATGTGATGCTAGGTGAAATTTCGACCGAGAACGTACGAGGCTGGATTGGGTATGTACCACAAGAGCATATTCTATTTTCAAAAACAGCACGCGAAAATATTTTATTTGGAAACAGAGAAGCAAGTGAAGAGGAACTTGAAAAGGCGATTGAAATTGCAGCATTCAAAAAAGATTTAGAGTTCCTTCCAGAAGGGTTAGAGACACTTGTTGGAGAGAAAGGCGTTTCTTTATCTGGTGGGCAAAAACAGCGGATTTCGATTGCACGAGCCGTTATTCAAAATCCAGAAATTTTAATTTTAGATGATTCATTATCAGCTGTAGATGCCAGGACGGAAGCGGCAATTATTGAAAATATACGAAGAGAAAGAAGCGGAAAAACAACCATTATCACAACGCACCGTCTGTCAGCTGTGCAGCATGCGGATTGGATCCTCGTTATGGATAATGGTGAAATCATTGAAGAAGGAACGCATAATAGGCTCGTGTTGAACGACGGTTGGTATGCGGAGCAGTTTGAAAGACAGCAGGGCGAAAAGGCCGGGGGTGAGGTGAAAATATGAATGTAGGAAAGAGGTTATTTCAGTATGCTATGAAAGTAAAGGGGCCCATTTTTACGGCACTAGCAATGTTATTTATTTTCGTTATTGCAGAGCTGGCAGGTCCATTTGTAGCAAAGATAATGATTGATGATCATATTGTCGGAATTGAGAAACCGTGGCATGAAACAGTGCAAGGTGAGGATGCCGTACTTTATAACGGAAATTGGTATAAACGGAGTGACCGTTTTGAACAAGGGGAACAAAAAGGAAAAGAAGTTCGTATTATACAGGTCGGTTTCACTTATTATTTTGTACCGAATAAAGTTGCAGCAGAGGGAACACGTTCTGTAAAGGGAGATATGATTACAATTCAAAGCGGAAAAGCGGCGCAAGTGTATAAAGCGAAAATGTTAACAGGTAAAGAAGTATATTCGTTTTATGAACCTGAGATAAAACGATTACTCTTACTTGGCGGAGGATATTTTGCATTATTGTTAGTTGTATCTTTATTTGCATATGGTAAGCAGTTCTTCTTACAGAAAGCATCGAATAAAATCATTCAAATTATGCGTGAGGATGTCTTTTCCCATATTCAAACATTACCAATTCGTTATTTCGATCACTTGCCAGCAGGAAAAATTGTATCGCGTGTAACGAATGATACGGAGGCAATTCGGGAGTTATATGTAACAGTTTTAGCGACATTTGTTTCTAGTTTTATTTATATTATCGGAATTTTTATTGCGTTATTTTTACTGGATATTCAATTGGCACTTTTATGCCTAATCATCATACCAATTTTAATTGTTTGGGCTGTTGTGTATAGAAAATATGCTTCTGTATACAATCATAAGATGCGTTCTCGATTATCAGATATTAATGGAACAGTGAATGAGTCCATCCAAGGAATGCCTATCATTCAGGCATTTCGTCAAGAACGTACAACGAAGAAAGAATTTGAAGAATTAAATGAAGATTACTTCAAGTACCAAAACAAAATTTTAAATTTAAATGCAGCGACATCCCATAACTTAGTAGGTGTCTTGCGCAACATTGCCTTTACGGGAGTTATTTGGTATTTTGGCGGCGCTTCTTTGAGTGCTACGGGAATGATCTCTTTAGGGGTGCTGTATGCATTTGTCGATTATTTAACAAGACTTTTTTCACCCATTACAAATATGGTGAATCAGCTTGCAAACTTAGAACAAGCGCGCGTTGCATCGGAACGTGTATTTGAACTGTTAGATGAAAAGGGAGAAATAGTTGAAGAGGAACGTATCCCACGTCTAAATGGAAATGTTCGATTTGATGATGTTTCATTTTCTTATAATGGGAAAGATGAAGTATTAAAAAATATTTCTTTCGAGGCGAAAAAAGGAGAGACGGTTGCCCTCGTTGGTCATACTGGATCGGGGAAAAGTTCCATTATGAATGTACTTTTCCAATTTTATGAGTTTCAAAAAGGAAAATTGACAATCGATGGGCATGACGTGAAAGATATACCCAAGCAAGCACTCCGTGAACATATGGGAATTGTATTGCAAGATCCATTTCTATTTAGTGGTACAGTTGCATCGAATGTAAGCTTAGAACATCCGAGGATTTCAAAGGCTAAGATTGTAAAAGCACTGCACGATGTAGGGGCGGAGCGATTTGCTAACAATATAGAAGAGGAAATTACCGAAAAAGGAAGCACGCTTTCAACAGGAGAGCGTCAACTTATCTCTTTCGCACGTGCGTTAGCATTCGATCCTGCTATTTTAGTGTTAGATGAAGCAACTTCAAGTATTGATACAGAGACAGAAGCGATGATTCAAAAAGCGTTAGAAGTTGTGAAGAAAGGAAGAACAACCTTTATCATTGCACATCGCCTTTCAACAATTAAGAGCGCAGATCAAATTATTGTGCTTGACCGAGGAACGATTCTGGAAAAGGGATCTCACGCCGAATTAATGGCGAAAAAGGGTCGTTATTACGACATGTACAAAACACAAATGGAAGGAAGCCAAAGTGCATAACTTTCACGAAATGTTCAGAAAACTTTAAAGCAATGTTTACAAATGCTCCCGTCTCTTTCCTTATCCATGTGATATGTTGGAGGAAAGGAGGAGATAGGGATGGAAGAGTTATCAGTAACATTTAACATTGCTTTCTTTTTATTATTGTGCGGGATGATTGGATATTGTGTATTAGAGTCTTGAGAGAGCTTGCTGGTTTAGCAAGCTCTTTTTTTAGTGGGGATAGCTGCCTCTTGTTTTTGTCGTTATGTGTCGGAGCGTCGATATCTTTTGTCGAATCGCTGATATATTTCAATTTGCGCCGATATATTGTGAGAAACGGTCGATATATTTGAAAAATCGCTGATAAAATTTCATTTACTAATTCTCTAGCAACTCAATTCCGGATATGAAGGACAAAAGAATCCTCCTGACCGCATCTATGCATGGTGGGGGTCCTCTCTCCCACCCAAAAAGAAAAGTTTTTTTGTTTTACCTTTTTCTTTATAAATGCTATATTTAAACATGTTACTTATTTTTTGTATGTATCGATTTTGTATCATTCTGTTTGATTATGAAGAAAAAGGATACACTAATGACGAACATTTTCATTGAAAAATTGTTCAAGATTGCATACAATCAATATAGTTTTTAAATTCCTATCAGAATACTTGGAGGATTAACATGATGAAGAAATTATTTTCAGTGTTTGCAGTAGCTACTCTCGCAGTTGGAATTGTAGCGGGCTGTGGCAACGGAGAGAAAAAAGATACAGCTACTAGTCAAGATGCATTACAACAAATTAAAAAGAACGGTGAAATTGTTGTTGGTACGGAAGGTACATACCCACCGTTTACATTCCACGATGGAAGTGGGAAATTAACTGGATTTGACGTTGAGTTAACAGAAGAAGTTGCAAAACGTCTAGGTGTGAAGCCAGTATTTAAAGAAACGCAATGGGACAGCTTACTTGCTGGACTAGATGCAAAACGTTTTGATATGGTTGCGAATGAAGTTGGAATTCGTGAAGATCGTCAAAAGAAATATGACTTCTCTAAACCATATATTTCTTCTTCAGCAGCGCTTGTCGTTCGAAAAGACAAAGATAAGCCAGCATCATTTACAGATATTAAAGGTTTGAAAGCAGCGCAGTCCTTAACAAGTAATTACGCGGAAATTGCAAAGAAAAATGGCGCGGAAATCCAGGGGGTAGAAGGATTTAGCCAAGCGGTAGAATTACTTAACTCAGGACGTGTTGATTTCACAATCAATGACAAGTTATCAGTTTTAAACTATTTAGAAACGAAAAAAGATGCAAACATTAAAATTGCAGCAACAGAAAAAGAAGCATCACAAAGTGGGTTCTTATTCCGTAAAGGTAGCGATACATTAGTACAAGAAGTAGATAAAGCGTTAGAAGAGATGAAAAAAGATGGTACGTATGACAAAATAACGAAAAAATGGTTCGGTGAAAATGTATCTAAGTAGTGCAGTCGTTACAGATCGATTATCTACATGGATAGATATTATGCAAGCATCCTTCATGCCTATGCTGGAGGGTGCTCTTTTCACGACGATTCCATTAACGCTTATCACATTTGTGATTGGTATTATATTGGCGACCTTGACGGCTTTAGCTCGTATTTCAAATAGTCGTTTGCTGCAATGGATCGCTCGTATCTATGTATCTATTATTCGCGGAACACCACTTCTTGTACAATTGTTTATTATTTTCTATGGACTTCCAACTTTAAAAATTGAGATTGATCCATATCCAGCAGCTGTTATTGGATTTTCATTAAATGTTGGTGCGTATGCATCTGAAATTATTCGTGCATCCATTTTATCTATTCCAAAAGGGCAATGGGAAGCAGCGTATACAATTGGGATGACATACCCGCAAGCATTAAAACGTATTATTTTACCACAAGCAACACGTGTATCGATTCCGCCGCTTTCCAATACTTTTATTAGCTTAGTGAAGGATACTTCATTAGCATCGTTAATTTTAGTAACAGAGATGTTCCGAAAAGCACAGGAAATCGCATCGATGAACTATGAGTTTTTAATTGTTTATTTTGAAGCAGGCCTTATTTATTGGGTAATTTGTTTCTTACTATCTATCGTGCAACAAATATTAGAAAAACGTTCAGAGCGTTATACTTTAAAATAATCCTTTCATAAAAGGAGTTTTTGTTTTTATGATTTCAATTCAACATTTACAGAAAAGTTTCGGAGATAATACCGTACTAAAACATATAGACTTATCAGTTGAAAAAGGCGAGGTAGTCGTAATTATTGGGCCATCTGGTTCAGGTAAGACAACATTTTTACGTTGCCTAAATGTATTAGAGACGCCAAATGCGGGTGTTGTTCGTATTGGTAATAAGGAACTGGACTTCTCAAAGAAAATAACGAAGAGCGATATTGTAAATCTTCGTACGCAAACGGGTATGGTGTTCCAGCATCATAATTTATTTCCTCACTTAACAGCGATTCAAAATGTAATGGAAGGGCTTGTTACAGTGAAAAAAATGGGGAAAGAAGATGCGAAGAAAAAAGCGACGTATTTCCTTGAGAAGGTTGGACTTGGTGACAAAATGGATTTATATCCATTCCAGCTGTCAGGCGGACAACAGCAGCGCGTAGGGATCGCCCGTGCGCTAGCTATGGAACCAGAGGTTTTATTATTTGATGAACCAACGTCAGCGTTAGATCCAGAACTTGTGCAAGAGGTCCTAAAAGTCATGAAGGAACTTGCAAAAGAAGGAATGACAATGGTGATTGTAACGCACGAGATGCGCTTTGCTCATCAAATTGCGAACCGTGTGATCTTTATGGATGGCGGCGTTGTTGTAGAACAAGGAACGCCAGAAGAGGTATTTACTACTCCGAAAGAAGAACGCACAAAGAAATTCCTGCAAATGCTTCAGTAAATAGAAAGGTCTCAGGGCGAATGCTCTGAGACCTTTTTTGCCATATATATTTATTTTTGGAATCCACCAAGGCTTTGTTCAGCCATTGCTACTAAACGTTTTGTGATTTCGCCACCAACAGAACCGTTTGCACGAGCTGTAGAGTCTGCTCCTAATTGTACACCAAATTCTTGAGCGATTTCGTATTTCATTTGATCGATTGCAGCTGATGCACCTGGTACTACTAATGGATTTGAAGAATTTTGGTTTGCCATAGGAATATATCCTCCTTAGAGTATAAAAGTTTTTTGGTTGGATTAGCTGGAGTTGAACCAGATGATCGCCCCGTTTGGCGCCAATCCATCGGTTGTGGTGAATGTACTCATAGTATGGATGTTACCTAGAAAGATATGCGAAATAATAATTTGTAAATTTTGTAAATATATAAACCGCCGTTATGGATAATTAAAGATGATCTGCACTCTTTTTCTCTATTGGTTTTCACGTGGCATGGGGCAGGAAAAGAATCTGATCGCTTCCATGCATGACCGGATACTCTCTAAAAAGAAAGGTTTTTCAATTTGTATTTATATACATCTATTTCAATCTTTCCACACATGAATCATGGTTATGAAAACAAAAGCAGATTTCCACTCGCTTTCTCTTTTTGTTTTCACATGGCATGGGGCGAAAAAAGGAACTGCCCGCTTCTATGCATGGCCGGATGCCCTTTCCCACCTAAAAAGAAGGTTTTTTAATTTGTATTTTTCTAAAAGAAGGTCACACTAATCATAAATAGGAAACCTCTATGATTGGAGGAGTTGTAATGGCGATATGTCCACTTTGTAATGCATTGGAGTCTCAAACATATTCTTGCCGGGTTTGTACGAATGTACTCCAAGATTATGGAAAAGTTGTCGATTATATAGATGACTATAGTGCGTACATGGATCAAGATTTGTTAACAGCAGTAGACGGTTTAACGAGGGAGAATTCGGAGAAATATTGTGTTCATGTTTTTTATTGTGGGACATGCGGAACACAAACTGAATTAACAGTGAAATTGATATAATGAAAAAACTTCCACCTATTATCGGGTGGAAGTTTCATCCTTTGGTAATCGTCTTTTCGAACGAGAAAGACAGCTTTCTGTTAAATATATGGCATACTCGTAAAATAACTGTTTCGTCAATTCATCATATTCTTGTAATTTTTCGGACTGAAAGACAGTTCTTCCAGGTTTAGAATTGGCTTCAAATAACCAAACCTTCCCATCTTTATCTAAACCTAAATCAAAACCAATTTCTCCAATATTTCCTTTCATGCACTGATCTAAAGTAGAACTTAATTGTATGGCTACATCTGTTAATTTATTCGTAATTCGAATACGCTCCGTTGCATCAGGGAAAATATCTTGGAGTAGTTTTACTTCTCCGCCGCTATTTATATGAGTTGTCATACTGCCTTTTCCAGCGATTTTCGCAACGATGGCACTAACTCTCCAATTACCAAAACGATTTTTATTTGTATGAATTCGAAAATCTACCGGTTGCCCACCTATACGTAATAAAACAATTCCTTGCTGGACGATAAATTCTTTTAAATCCTGCCCTTGCATAACGTGATTAATCAATGTTTCTAAAGAGTAATACTTTCGTAATTTATTTTGTTGCCCTTCACGGTAACGACAATAATAACAGCTTTCTGTAGTAGAATAAAAAATTTGATAAATGTTTCGTCCAAAACTACCATGCACAGATTTCATATAAACGTGTTTGTATGATGATAAGAAATGTTCTACTTGTTCGAAGTGCTGAAATGTTTCTGTTTGAGGTAACAGAGAAGCAACTGTTTTTTCATTTATAAGAAGTTCATGTATATTCCATTTGTTGAAAAATCCTGGATTGAACCATGGAATGGCGTACTTTGTTTGTAATTGTTTTTTTGCCCGAATGATAGGTTTATAACTTTCTGCTTGCCGATTAGGTAATCGATCGTAAATAACGTTTGGAAAAGGAACTTTACATTGCACCCAGCTTTCCTCTTTGAAAAAGTAGCCATCAATCGTTTCTTCATCCCAGTTTATATGTTGTGCACCAAATAAGAAAACGAATGGATGTAAAGGGTCGGGCGGGATTAGTAAATCCTTGAAACTGTTAGAGCGATTGCCGACGGGATGGGAAGCGGATTCCGTAAAACCTGTTGTGAAAATACCGATTAGTGGCCCAAGTATAAGGGTTTGATTTTGAATGAAAGCATGCATGGCGGTTGAAGATGGAAGCAAGAGTTCTTTCGCAATCTGTTCGCCTATTATAATTTCGTGAGCATAAGTATAATGAATTTCAATATTTTCACATGCCGTATGTCGCGATCCAAAGGAAAGAAATGTAAGGGGAGAAGTACTAGAAAATATATAAGGCAATGTTAGCGACCTTGGATGATCGGTAGAAATTTGTAATGTGTAAATATGATCTTTCAATATAGTCGTCACTCCTTTTTCAGTTACGGTGTAAATGGGTTAAACCGTAATGGACCATGGGTAGCTTCTTTGGCCCATGAATAATCATGCTGTTTTCTCATTAGCATGTATAATCTCAAGTGCTCTATTTTATCCATTATGTAGAAAGAGAAGAGAGAAATACTCCATTATTTTTTGTTTCTATTGTGAAGTTGCGCGATAGTGGCTTCAATACATTGCAAATATGCTTCCATATCATTATACTGTTGTCCGTATAACGATATTCTATTTTTGGATGATCAATGTTTTAGCAGGCAGGTTGAAAAACGTACAGAAAACCTTTTCTTTTTTAGGTGAGAGAGTTCGGCCATAGATAGGAGCGGTCTGTGCTCTCATGCCAAGTGAAAACAAAGAGAGAGCACAAGTGAAGTCCTCTTTTTGTTAGTCGTAGCTGTGAATGAAGCATTAAGACTGTTGGTAATATAAACTGTGGAAAATCGTAAAAGATAGGTGATGGTTTGTTTTATCCCGCTACTTTAGGGCAGTAATACTCCCACCTCAAAGTTCGGCGAAGCAAAGAAGTTAGGTGGGAGATAAACTGCCCGTAACGGCCCGATTGGTGAGGGCTAATAATCAGTGGGGGATGAAGAAAACCCCCACTGATTAAAGTTTCACTTTATCTTGTCCTTGTAACAAGTTGTAGTAAGATATGTGTATACTTGGAGAAATGGAAGGTTGGTAGTGTAATGAATATGTGGTTAAATATGTTAACGACAACAGGATTAGGAGCAATAATTGGTGGATATACGAACCATTTGGCAATAAAAATGTTATTTCGTCCGCATCGCCCGATTTATATTGGGAAGTTTCGTGTGCCATTTACACCAGGGTTAATTCCGAAACGTCGTGATGAACTTGCTGTTCAATTAGGAAAAATGGTTGTAGATCATTTGTTAACGCCTGAAGGAATCGGAAAGAAATTAACAGATGAAAAATTTCAGCAAGAGCTTATTCAGTGGGCACAAGTAGAAATAGATAAAATTTTGGTGAATGAGCAATCGCTGCGAGAGGTTTTAGAAAAATGGAGTTTGGAGCATGTGGAAGGGGAAACAATCAAAAAAATTGAAAGTATGATTGTGGAAAAAATTGATGCGTTTTTATCACAATATGATACATATACGTGGGAACAAGCTTTGCCTCATTCTGTTCATGAAAAAGTGGAGCAAATGATTCCGAATGTAGCGTCATTTATTTTGGAAAGAGGGATAAGCTTTTTTGAAAGCGAAGAGGGAAAAGAGCGGCTTGCCAAAATGATTGATGATTTCTTTGCTTCGCGAGGTACATTATTAAATTTAGTAGGTATGTTTTTAGGGAATGTAAGTTTAGTGGATCGTCTGCAGCCAGAAGTGATTAAGTTTTTAGGACAAGAAGGAACGAAGCAGCTTTTAAGTGATGTCCTGCAAAAAGAGTGGGAGAAATTAAAGGGAAGAGAAGTGAAGGAACTGGAGTCCTTTATCGAGAAAGAAACGGTTGTAAAATCAATCTTATCAACAATTAAAATAGAGGAAACCGTAAGAGGTTTTTTCAATCAATCTGTTCAAAAAGTGTGTGAGCCAGTTCGGGAACGGGTTGTACAAACAATGATTCCGAATGTAGTGAAAAAAGGTTTAGCATGGGGTAGGCACAATACCGAACAAATCTTGAAAAATTTACGTCTTGCTGAAATTGTACAACAAGAAGTAGCTACATTCTCAACAGAAAGATTAGAAGATCTTGTGTTATCCATTACGAAAAGCGAGCTGAAGATGATTACTTATTTAGGAGCGTTATTAGGAGGGACCATTGGATTGGTTCAAGGTGTGTTGTTGCTTTTTCTCGCGTAATGAAAAACCTTTCTTTTTTAGAGGAGAGAGAGGATCTAGCCATGCATAGAAGCGGTCAGTGCCTTTTTTCGTCCCATGCCAAGTAAAAACAAAAGGACGAAGCGAGTGGAGGTCTTCTTTTGGTTTATATAGCCGTGGTTAAAGTTTCACTTTATAAATAAGCTCTGTTCAAGAATATTGTTGCTTTTCTTGTTAAACTAACGTGGCAGATTAGGGTGATAGGAACAAGCGATAAAATAGGGGAAATGGGGGCTTTCTAAAGTGAAGAGGTTTGGTTATTTAGAAATCTCAAATGATACATTAAAAAAATTAATTAAGAGTAAAGAATTAAGAATTTACAGGGATAAGGAAGAAGCCTTTATCGAACAGAGGGAGGAAATAACCCAATTTGTAATTTTAATTAATGAGAATGGAATATTGTTTCGGGTAGAGAATGCTCCTTTTAACGATGAGGATGATATACACTGGGAAATTGATCGTCTGTCAATAACTGTTGATTTAAATACACAGCAAGAAGAGCTAATTTTTATTAGTAAGTGCCTTAATCCCCAATTGCGTTTATATCGAGAAAATTATGAAGTAGGTTCAAGAATTCAAAATGAAATAGATAATATTGAAGCTGATTCTGCACTGTATATAGGAGCTCAAGATAAATCCATTTTTATTTGTTGTTATAACGCGGCATCACTAGAAATAACATATATTGATGCAATACCGGATGGCTACAGAGAAATTGACATAAAGAAATTTTTATCTAGCTAATGGATAGCATTATTTGAACAAAGAATCACTAAAAGGATCAAAGCCGGTTTTTTTCTTTTGATGAAATATTAATATTATCGTTTAACAAAGTCATAAATAAAGTGAAATTTCTTCACATATAGTGCATAGTTTGTTATTGTAAAAGGGTGCGTATCAAAAGGTACTCAAAGAGCGCGGACATTAGACCGAGCTCGCTAAAGGAGGAAAAATACAATGACAAAAAATATTCATGATGTTGCATATGAATTACAAAACGCAATCGCAGAAAATACAGATTTCCAAGCTTTAAAAGCTAGCTATGCAGAAGTACAAGGAGATGCAGCGTCAAAACAATTATTTGACCAGTTCCGTACAATGCAAATGGGCTTACAACAAAAAATGATGCAAGGTCAAGAAATTACAGAAGAAGATAACCAAAAAGCACAAGAAGTTGTAGCGCTTATTCAACAAGATCCAAAAATCGTAAAGTTAATGGAAGCAGAGCAACGCTTAAACGTTGTAATCGGCGATATTAACAAAATTATTATGAAGCCACTTGAAGAATTATATAGTGCTTATCAAGCTTAATGTAAAAGGCGTTTCCTACGATAGATGGGAAGCGTCTTTTTTATGTATGCTTGTGGTGAAATTTGGGTTTTTTGTTATTCGTTTCGTCAACACGCAAATAAATTTCGGTGAAGTGTTTTGACATGGTGAGTATAATTTAATAAAAGGAATTAATTACATCTAGTAGAATAAAAAGGAAATCGAGTGAAAATAAAATGTATACGCTGTAAAAGGGTTATTACTTTCATAATAGATGAAATGGATCAAAGTTATTTTTTGTTACTCATAATTGAACAGGTGCATCAGAAGGAAACAAGAAGGTGAAGATATAACGATAACATACAAAGGGGGGAGTTATATGGAGGAAATAGAAAAAGGTTTTTTAGTAATTCAAGAACTAAAGAAGAAAAGAGCTTATTTATTAAATATGACACCGCCTATATATACATGGGATAAAAAATATCAAAGTTTGTTTGAGGAAATTCATCAAGAATTATTGCATACAGTAAGTGAGAAAATTCATGAGTATCAAGGAAAAACAGTAAATAAAACAACAGAAGGTACATGAACGAGGGCATGTTTTTTTGCGCTTGTTTTGTTGTGTGTTCGCAGAAACGCAAGTATTCTTCGGAGAAACGTTTGTAAATCTTAATTATAATTTAGATATTAACGATTCTATAACCTGTAGGATTATTATGAGTTTGTGATAAGGAAAGAGGTTGCAATGAATGGAAATACCTTTAGATTTACATCGCTTTAAGTTAGAGATAGCATCGAAGAAATTACTTCGTATGATTATAGAGAATACTATTTTTTGTCAGGAATCAGTACCGGTAGTTGATTTTTATATGAATGAATCAACGATTTTGATTAATAATATAAAGGTTTTCACTAATGAGATTGAAATTTATAAGAAAAACAATGAGTTTTATTTAACTGATCGTTTCAATCATACGAAAGTTATATTGTATTAATGTTAGCAGGCTGTTTATTTGAATGTGAAAGATAGACCATGTATAATCTCTTAAATGTATGGTAGCCTGCTTTTACATTAGCTATATTGTTTATGTAACTCTACTTCTCCTTTGAGGTAGAGTTTATCTATGTGGTTTGATAAATGTATACGGAATGAAAACTAACTAGCAGGCGAATAGGTCCAAAATCATATTGATGGAAAGGAGGTTAGCAGCATGCTAGCAAAGGTATTGAAATACAAGTTGCAATCTTTCGTAATACTACTTTCTTTTATAGCTAGTAGTTACTGCATCAATTTAATAATTGAATATCCTGAAATTGGCATAAAGGTGAAGTATGATGGACAGCAATATGTTATAAGTGATATTGTGCGATATAGTTGGGCGGGAAAACGAGATTTTAAAATAGGGGATGTAATAGAAAAAATAGATGGTAAATCACCGGATGAACATTTTACAGTGCAATCGTATCAGTCAATTGAGCAAGCGAAACAAATATTATTAAAACGGGACGGAGCAATCATAGAACATAACATCCAATATAATCCGTATAGTAAGCAATTATTTTATCATCTTTTAATTCCAGCTGGATTTTATATAATCTGTCTTTTCATGACATTATATCTTTTTGTATCTGTTCCTGAGATGAATGATAGTACAAAAAGTTTATTATATTTTTTAATTGCGCTTGGAATAAGCTTTATTAGTATTATGGCGGCACAAAGGAAGGATATTTTTTCTTTTGTTATGGCATCAATTTCATTGGTGAGTTCATTTAAATTTTTCATTAGGTTTATGAAGTTTTATTTTAAAACAAATCAAACACAATTTTTAACGATGAAGAAACGAAAAGTGGTAGATATCATATCTATGCTACTTATTATAGCAAGTATTGTTGTGTACATGGAATATAATGAATTTGCTACTACATTTACAATCACTTTAAGTAGTATTTTATTTTTGTTTATAGGTTACCTTTTGTTAAGGATTTACTTGAAAAGTAAAAATAGTAATGATTTTAAATTTGTAAAAATTATTATTATAAGCTTTGTAGTATCCGTTATTCCATTTGTCTGTTTATATTTAATTCCGAATATATTTCAGGGAAAGGGATTTATAAGTAGCGAAACAACAGGTGTTTTTTTCATATTTATTCCGGTTTGTCTCTTTTATTTAGTGATTGCGGGGAAATTATTTGATTTTAAATTCATTATTCAGCGTATTCCCTATTATATTGCTTTATCAGTAGGGGTTAATATGTTCTGTGCGGTGTTAGGTATTGTAATTTTTGAAAATAGTGATGAAAATGTAGCGGACTGGGTGAAATTTAGAATTCTTGCTACCATTACTTGTATTTGCTTTTTATTTATAAAAGATTATTTAGATCTGAAGTTAAGAAAGAGTTTATATCATCATCAAAAAGATTATCAATTTAGTTTACATCGGTTTTTACATCAAGCGAAACATGAATATAAATTGTCAAATTTGATTTATAGTATACAAAGGGAATTTTCTGATGTGTTAAAAATGGAAGAGACATGTTGTGTGGAAATAAATAAACAAGATAAATCCATTCAGGTTCTTGAGAGTAAATACGTTCCCCGACAAACACTGGAAAAAGTATTAGATTTTCAATTGGAAACATATAAGGTCGGTTCTATTATAAAATTAGAGGATCATTTTGGATTCGTTCTTTCTACTTCGGCAGAGAAGATGATCATCTTATTATGCAATCATAATGGAAAAGATACTTTAAATGTTGATGAAATGGTTTGGATTGAAACGCTATGCAATTATACGGATTTATTATTAGAATGTTCAAACCAAATTGAAGATTTATTAAAACAGTTACAAGATGTAAAAGATATAGAGCAGCCACCAATGTGGTTATCAAAACTTCTGTTTAAGCTATCAGAAAAAGAGAGAGCGAACTTAGCAAGCGATATACACGATGGTGTCTTGCAAGACCAAATACGCTTGTCAAGAAAATTTGAGTCTTATCATAAACGTATTCAAGATGAAGAGATGAAAAATGTACTTGATGAAATACAGGACGAATTATTAGACCATATTTATACAATTCGTGAAACATGCAATAACTTAAGGCCACCATTTTTATATGAATTAGGGTTACAGAAAGCATTGTTGAATTTATTTAAGAAGATAAATCTAAAGGCAACTTTTTTCTTTTACTATGACATTCCTGAACATATCATTGTTCCTAGTGTAGAACATGAACAAGCGATTTATCGGATTGTCCAGGAACTGTTAAATAATGCCTTGAAGCATTCAAAAGCTTCAAATGTAACAATAAAATTATTTCAAAAAGACCACCATTTATATTTAACTTACGTGGATAATGGTATAGGCGTAGAGTTAGATCAATTTAATTATTCGTATAACACGCTAGGTTTATCAGGAATCGTAACGAGAATTCAAAGTTTAGGTGGAGAAATTACAATGGAATCAAAACTGAATAATGGTTTAAATATAGTTATCAAGTTTTAGGAAGTGTGAAGTGTAGTGAAAGGGTGAAATGTATGATTTCAGTACTGATAGTAGATGATCATGTTGCAGTGGGTTTGGGGACAAAGGCGTTAATTGAACAATATGATGACATAAAAGTGGATGTATTACATGATAGTACAGAAGTAGAGGAAGTGCTCCAAAGTAAAAAGTACGATGTTTATTTAATTGACTTACAGATGCCTAATATAAATGGTTTAGATCTTTCAAAGCAAATACTAAAAATTCACCCAGAGGCATCTATCCTTATTTTTACTGGATATGATGTGTTCTCACATTATAATTTACTGATAGATAGTGGAGTCTTAGGCGTATTAAGTAAGACTTATTCTGAAGAGCAAATTATAGATGCGATTCGGCATGCGGTGAAAAAGGAAGTTGTTTTACCGTATCAACTTATTCAACAGTTAAGAGTAAAAGAAAGTGTTTCGAATATAAAAAATCAAGGTGGAGAAGTGGCAAATACAATATCTTTAAATGAAGATGAAAAGAAGATTTTATTAGAGGTTAGTAAGGGAAAAACGAATAAGGAGCTTGCTGAAATCTTGAACTTAAGTCAACGGTCTGTAGAGTATAAGCTAACAGATATATTTCACAAATTAAAAGTTTCTTCTCGTATGGAAGCAGTGCAGAAAGCGAAAGAATTGTGGCTTATTCCTTCTCTTAATTTATAGTTTATATGAATAAAAAAGATGTTCCTTTCTAAATAAAGTAGAAGGGAACATCTTTTTTTATTTGTAACTTAAGTAAGGAGAATTGTTGTTTTGCGTTGCAACGCAAAACATTTTGCGTGAGGGTACTCTGTTTTTTCGTTTCGTTATTTGAAAATAATGGTTAATCTATGAATAGAGTCAATGCGATCTAGAAATTTGAGAAGTTGCATTGATGTGTAAAGAAAAGGTATCTAAATGGGATGGGAATGCAAAGAAATATAATAGTTAAGTTAGAGAATCGTGTAGGGGCAAACTCATAAAATTTAGGTGCCTTTTAATAATAGAGAAAGGAGGAGTAATTTGAGAAAAGGAGTAAAGCAGCTTGGTAAATTGTGTTTAGTAAGCGGTATTATTTTTACTCAGATCAGTCCTTTGGGTGTTGTATCAACTACTGCTTATGCCGTTACAGATCAAGAGGTATCAACCTTTGTTATACAAGCTGACAAGAATAAAGCAAAAGTAGATGAGGATATCGTATTAAAGGTTGAAAACTTCGGTCCTCAAGCTGAAAAAGTTGAATTGCGATTACCTGATGGAGTGAATTTCAATGAAGAAGCTACAAAAAAATTGAATGAAAACAACAAAGCGATTGAATCTATTCGTTTGGTAGATCATTCAATCATTCAAATTCAAAGAGATTCACAAAGTAAGGAATTAGGTAAAGCCGTTTTATCAATTAAGGCAAATAAACCAGGAGATTTTACATTTGTAGCAAAAGTACAGCGTGAAGGAAATGAGTTAAGGACAAAAGCAGTAAATCTTAATGTTTTGGAAAATGATAAGAAGGTTCTTGATCAGAAAGAAACGAAGCAGTTGGATAACACCTTAAAAGAGAAAAAAGCAAAATTGAAGAAAGAGCCGGAAGAGGTTGGGAAGAAAACCAACACTGAAAGGTTAGACGTTCATCCAAAAGAAGAGGTATCTAGCAAAGTAAAAGAAAAAGCTAACATTGAAGAAAATGTAGAAGATACTTCAAACAAAGAAGTGTCAAATAAAGTGGATGAAAAGGCTGTTAATGGTAAAGGATTAAATGAGAAATCGAATGAAAAGACTGTTAATAGTCAAGATTTAGATAATAACTCAGAGGAGAATCCTGTAGATTCCAATCATATAACGACTGCGGAAGAAGAATCGAATGTTGCAAAGGATAAGAATACAGAAATAGTAGAAAGTGAAAGTCAAGTTGATACTGCTCCGGTAGAATATGCCGTTGGATCTTATCAAAGTATACTTAAGTACCCAGGTGTGAAAGTAATTAATGAAAGAACAGGAGAAGGTCCTTCGATTCCTGGGAAATATGCTTTTCAATTAAGATGGAGTCCAGACGTAAGTTATGAAGTTTCGGGAACTTCGGGCACTTATAGTGCTTATTATAGGTTTCACAATGGTAATGCTAATAAAAGTGCCTATGTACTTATAAAAAATGTTGGGGTATACAATGGAGCATGGATGGATTTACGTATAAATATCTTATCTGTTAATGGTGGTTATATAGATGTATATCGTCCGACTACACGAGGTGCTGCCGATAATTTTTTAAGGATTAATTACCATGGTGCTAAAGGTTCTAGTGCTAATATTTCTTATGAATTTCTAAATCATAAAACTGGAAAACCAACTCCCGTATCTTCGATGTGGAACTTTAAGAGATTAAATAGTTATAAATCAATAGACTTACGAACAGATGGAAACTACTTAACTAACCTATATACGTACGATACAACTGCTATTGCATATCAAGAGAATAGCGATAACACAAGTAACTTTGTTGGGACTGTTGGTGGAGAAAAATTAAATACAAATATGACCATTATATATGATGAGATTGCTGAGCTACCTGTTCGTTTAAATTTAGAAAGAACAGTAGGTTATTTAAAATATGATCGTGATGCAATTTCTAAAGTTGAGATGCCAGCACCAGATGTTGAGGGTGGAACGACTGAAAATGATTCTCGCGAATTTTACTATCATATTTATCAAAATGTACCTTCTCAATCATCCAAATCATATTATGCAAAATCGTTATCTATTGAAAGTGAAGTAGATAAAAGCTTCAAGATTAAAAATGTAGTGGTAACTGATGAAGAGTATAACGATGTTAGTAAATATTTCGATGTAGCAATAATGGGTAATAAAATTATTGCTACAGCAAAATCAAATGTAGTTGGAACAGATCAATTCAATGATAAGTTTTATAGACTTAAGGTAACTGGGGCGATTGTAGAGAATTCGGATTTCATGAAGTACTACAAAAACGGATATCTCGAAATTCCCGTTTCTGCCAAAAACTATGTAGATGGCGATAAAAAGGGACAATTAAGTAACCAGGACATCGCAAAAGTAAAGTACAAAGGTACCCCTACAGGAAAAGCAGTTCCACAAACTGTTAAAGTTGGAACAGATTTATCTAAAATGGATATTTCAAAATTTGTAACAGGCTTATCTGTAGATACAGATGCTGATATTGACAAACCGGTATCTGTGATTAAATTAGAAAATATTCCGAAAACGGATATTCCTGGAGATTATTCTGTTACAGCTGTAATTCGAACTGCGCAAGGAGTAGAAGCAAAAATAAAAGTTCCAGTAAAAGTAATAGAGGGAACTTTGAAGTTAGTAGATGTTCCGAGAACGATTTCTTTTAAGGATTTGACTATTCAATCTAAGCTAACGACTTACAATCCGACTTCAGTGAATGGAAAAGTGACAGTAGCAGATGGAAGAGCAAATAAACAAAAGTGGTATGTATATGTAAAAGAAACAAAACCACTTACGTCTAAAGAGAATGATCAGTTAGTAGGAGCGATGATTTACACAAAAAATGGTACTGACTATACATTAAATAAGGATAATATAGAATCATTTTCACATACTTCCAAAGATGATAATGACTTTGTAGTGAACTGGGCGCAAGATGAAGGGGTTCGACTTCAAGTAGCACCAGGACCAAATGTGAAAGTGAATACAAAATATCAAGGTGAGTTAGAGTGGACATTAACAGATGCTCCTATTTAAGAGGAAATATCTAAAAACAATTTAGATATAAATTTTAAAAAGGGAGAGAATGTGATGATAAAAAGAGGCTTATTCTTGATGGTGTTTATGTTTGCATGGTTAACAAGTTTCTCATGTTATGAAACTGTATTGGCAGATACGATGAGTTCAAAAGCAGGAATTACTTTTTCGAATAGTTATATTCCTTCTACAATCATCGATCCAATCATACCAGATGGTTCTATTTTAATAGACCAAATATCTGATGACCAGGTGAATGAGAAGGTGTTACCAAAAACAGGTGGGCATTCGTCCTTCCCAATTCAATATGTGGGGTTAGGAAGTGTGTTAGCAGCTTTAGGTATTTTCGTAATACTAGTTAGAAACAATAATAGGGAAAATAGAAACAATGTTTCTATTTAATAAATAAACTTACAATAATGGAGGCAAGTTATGAAATTAGCAAAATTAGCATTAGCAGGTGCAGTATCATTAACAACATTAGCAGGAGGAACATCAGCATTCGCAGAAGAAGCTGGAAAAATGAACTCTTTAACGGATGTAACTTTTACAGAAAATAAAGAAGTTACAAAACCAATTAACCCAATCGATGAAGAGGAAGAAGTAACAACACCTGGAAATCCAGATGATCCAAAAGACCCAAAAGATCCCAAAAACCCAGATGACCCAGAAAATCCAGATGATAACAATCATGAAGATGGAACACAAGGTCCATTAAGTATTGACTATGTATCTAACTTCCACTTTGGTAAGCATGACATTTCTGGTAGTGACAAAGTTTACTATGCAAAATTAGATATAGTAAAAGGTAAAGATGGCGGAAATAAAGAGGTTCCAAACTTCGTACAAGTAACAGATAACCGTGGTACGAACAAAGGATGGAAACTAACTGTAAAACAAAACGGTCAATTTAAAGCAGGTAACGAAGAATTAACAGGTGCTGAAATGAAGTTAAGCAATCCATTTGTAAACTCTGCAACGGATAAAAAATATGCTCCAGAAGCAAAAGAGGTAACATTAAATCCAGATGGCTCTACACAAGAAGTAGCAACTGCTGCAGCTGGTAAAGGTATGGGAACATGGACAACTGCTTATGGCCAAAATATTGAAGAAGGTTCAAACAGCATCAGCTTATCTGTACCAGGTACAACTGCAAAAGTAAAAGATGCGAAATATAAAGCATCATTAACTTGGACTTTAGAAGATACACCACAATAAGCTAGAACAAATTAAAATAAAACGAAATAGTAAATAAAAAAGGAGATAAAGAATATGAAATTAACAAAATTAGCGTTAGCAGGCGCAGTATCATTAACAACATTAGCGGGAGGAACATCAGCTTTCGCAGCAGAGAAAGATGGAGGAACGCTAAATTCAAACGCATTTATCAAATTTGAAAAAAATACAACTACTGTAGATCCAACAAATCCAACAGACCCAACTGAAGTAGTAGATCCAGTGGTTGATCCAGAGAATCCAGATGATACTCATGATAAGGGAACGAACGGCCCATTAAGCATTGATTATGTATCAAACTTTAACTTTGAAACACAAAAAGCATCTGGTAACAATGAAGTATACTATGCAAAATTAGATACAGTGCAAAATAAAAAGGGCGAACAAAAAGAAGTACCAAACTTTGTACAAGTAACAGATAACCGTGGTACAAACGCAGGATGGAAATTGTCAGTAACACAAAATGGTCAATTTAAAACTGAAAAGGGTGCTGAATTAACAGGTGCTGCTTTAACATTAAAAAATGGTACATTAAATTCAGCAGCTGGAAGCGATGCTCCAACAGCTGCACAAAATATCGCATTAACTCCAGGTGTAGCATCTGATGTGACAACTGCTGGGGAAGAGCAAGGTATGGGAACATGGACAAACGCTTTTGGTAAGGACGCAACTCAAGGTAAAGAAAGCGTAGAGCTAACTGTACCAGGTAAAACGAAAAAAGAGCAAGATAAATATAAAACAACTCTAACGTGGGAATTAAAAGACGCACCTATGTAATATTGCCTATGTAGGTACAATGAACAAAGAGATAAAGATAGGTTTCCTATCTTTATCTCTTTCGTTTGTATATTAAATGATGAAATATAGGAGGAACATAATATGAAGTCTATGAAAAAAATACTTGTTAGCTTATTAACTATTGTATTTCTTTTTAATATTGCAGGCATGAAGGCACATGCAGCAGAAATGAAATTTGCAGTAACAGCAGTGATTCCAGAAAATCAGGTGGATAAAAATCAGACGTATTTTGATTTAAGAGTGGAGCCAGGGCAAAAACAAACGCTTCAAGTGCAAATGAAAAATGATACGGATAAAGAAGTTGTCGTAGAAACACATGCAAATACAGCTATTACAAATAGTAACGGAATTACTGATTATAGCATGATTGACCCTCAACTCGACTCTACTCTTAAAATCCCATTTTCCAAAATTGCCAAAGTACAAAAAGAGACAAAAATCCCAGCTAAAAGTACAATAACATTAAATGTAAATATTGAAATACCAAATGAATCTTTTGATGGTGTTATTTTAGGTGGATTGTATTTTAAAGAAAAAGAAGATGAAAAAGAAAAGAAAAAGTCTAAAGAGGTACAAATTGAAAATAAATATGCATATGCAATTGGTGTTGTATTAAGAGAAACAGACACCGTTGTAAAACCTGATATGAAATTAAATGACGTAAAGCCAGGACAAGTAAATGCACGTAACGTAGTAACAGCGAATTTACAAAATATCAAACCAGCTATGTTAAAGAATTTAAGTGTAGATGCAAAGGTATATACGGAAAAAGGAAAAGATGTTCTGCATGAAACAAAAAAAGAGAATTTACGTATGGCACCGAATTCCAATTTCGATTACGCAATTAGCTGGGATAATAAGGCATTAGAGCCAGGCACATATCGCTTAGAAATGAAAGCAACTGACGGAGATCAAAAGTGGGAATGGACAAAGAAATTTACGATCGAAGGGAAAGAAGCGAAAAAATTAAATGACAGAGCAGTAGAAGCGAAAAAAGATTATACACTTTACTATATTATTGGAGGAGTGTTGTTACTAATCTTATTACTAGCGTTTGTGTTTTGGTTAGGAAAGCGCTCGAAGAAAAAAGAGGAACAGAAAGAAAAATAAGTTAGAGCTTAAGTAGAGGGAGCTTAATATCTCCTTTACAAACACTGCCTATAATTTAGGTAGTGTTTTTTTGTTTAGGGAGAATTGATGTAGAAAGAGAAATGATACATTGGAGAGGCGAAACAATTGTATTACATAAATGCTAACTTCGGAAATTGCGCAGCTACCCTTCATTGTTGCGAAATAACATTGCGCCCGCGCGAAAAGAGTTTTCGGTGAAATGGTTGCAACCTAACAGTATAATGTAATTAAAGGCAAAACAATCACTCGCGAGAATTAAATTACTTAATTTACTACCTTGAATTAAGTGATTTAGTAACTGTTTTGACGTATCTTTACTTCTCTATCAAAGTGTGAATAGAGTTTACAAGTGTGTTGGGTATCTAGTGCTTTTACTATTTTCAATTTTACCCCTAAATAAATTTAAAATACGAAAACTAGATACCCGAATCTTTCCTGCTTTTATAAACTTTGTAACAAGAACTGACGTTACCCTTGTTATTATTGATAAATATAAGTTAGGAAAATTTTGAGTAAGTGAGTTACTCTAATCTCTTAAATTTCTATACATCGTAGTGATAGAAATTTCTACTTACCTTTTTCATCTGTTGTTAATTTAGAAAAGAGCCTTCTATATGGAAGGCTCTTTTTCGTATTTGTATAGCTATAATAATTGCAGTTTGTACGTGTGTTTTAGTAGTTTGAAATAATAAATAAAATGTAAAGGTTTTCATTTTGTATTGTCAAAATAATGTCAAATTCATATTATTGGAAAAGTAATACATTTATAATATAATAATTAACAAGATATATTACACCATGTTAATTAACTAGGTGTAATATATCTTGTTAAATTACATAATAACTAGCTTTATTGTACACGATTTTGACATAAAGGGATGATTAGTTTGAGTACAGATGTAAAAGCAAGCAACGTGAAAACTAAAACAAAAGGAGCCGATCTTGTTGTCGATTGTTTAACAGAGCAAGGAGTTACGCATGTTTTCGGTATTCCAGGGGCAAAAATTGATTCTGTGTTTGATGTGTTAAAGGAACGTGGACCAGAGTTAATCGTTTGTCGTCATGAACAAAATGCAGCATTTATGGCAGCGGCAGTTGGAAGATTAACAGGAAAACCAGGTGTATGTCTCGTTACATCAGGACCAGGAACATCAAATTTAGCGACAGGTCTTGTTACTGCTACGGCAGAGAGTGATCCCGTTGTTGCTTTAGCGGGTGCAGTGCCGCGTACAGATCGTTTAAAACGTACGCATCAATCTATGGATAATGCTGCACTATTCGAACCAATCACAAAATATAGCGTAGAAGTAGAACACCCTGATAATGTACCAGAAGCACTGACAAATGCATTCCGAAGTGCAACTTCTACTCATCCGGGCGCAACGCTTGTGAGCCTTCCGCAAGATGTGATGACTGCTGAAACGTCTGTTTCATCTATTGGTACGCTTTCTCAGCCGCAACTTGGTATCGCTCCCACACATAAAATTACAGCAGTTGTAGAACAAATTAAATCTGCAAAATTACCAGTTATTTTACTTGGTATGAGAGCGAGCACAAATGAAGTAACAAAAGCAGTTCGTGAATTAATTGCTGATACACAATTGCCTGTTGTTGAAACATATCAAGCAGCTGGAGCAATTTCACGTGAATTAGAAGATCATTTCTTTGGACGCGTTGGATTATTCCGCAATCAACCAGGTGATATTTTATTAGAAGAAGCGGATCTCGTGTTATCTATTGGGTATGATCCAATTGAGTATGATCCGAAGTTTTGGAATAAGTTAGGTGATAGAGAAATTATTCATCTTGATGATCATCAAGCCGATATCGATCATGACTATCAACCAAGTTCTGAATTAATTGGTGATATTGCATTAACTGTAAATAGCATCGCGCAGCAATTACCGAAACTTATTTTAACAACGAAATCAGAAGCGATATTAGATCAATTACGTGCGAAATTATCAGAACAAGCCGAAGTACCAGTTCGCGATTCAGAAGGGCTTACACATCCACTGCAAGTCATTCGTACACTTCGTTCCTTAATTGATGATGAAACAACGGTGGCATGTGACATCGGTTCCCATTACATTTGGATGGCGAGATGTTTCCGTTCATATGAACCACGCCGATTATTATTTAGTAACGGTATGCAAACGTTAGGTGTTGCACTTCCATGGGCAATTGCAGCGACATTAGTGGAACCAGGTAAGAAAGTTGTTTCTGTTTCTGGAGACGGCGGTTTCTTATTCTCTGCAATGGAATTAGAAACAGCGGTACGTCTTAATGCTCCGATTGTTCACCTTGTTTGGAGAGATGGTACATATGATATGGTGGCCTTCCAACAAATGATGAAATACGGCAGAACATCAGCAACGGAATTTGGTGATGTTGATATTGTAAAATATGCAGAAAGCTTCGGTGCTACTGGACTTCGCGTCAATCAGCCAGAAGAGTTAGAAGATGTGTTAAAAGAAGCATTGAAAGCAGAAGGCCCTGTAGTTGTAGATATTCCAATTGATTACCGTGATAACATGAAATTGAGTGAAAAATTACTACCGAACCAATTAAATTAGTGATAAAGGGGTAGAAAAACATGAGTATGGCACAGTTACTAGATATAGATGCCAAAAAAGTGAAAATGAATAATGAAGTATATCAAACATCAACAATGCTAGCTTTATTGGATGGTATATATGATGGGATCATCAATTTTGAACAGTTAAAAGAACACGGTGATTTTGGCATCGGTACATTCGATCAATTAGATGGTGAAATGATTGCTTTTGATGGGGAGTTTTATCATTTACGTTCCGACGGTTCAGCAGAAATGGTAGCGCCGGAAGAGACAACGCCGTTTGCGACTGTAACGCATTTTGAAAAAGAAATGAGCTATACAATTGAACGTCCGATGAATCGTGAAGAAGTAGAAGCTTTATTACAAGAACTGATGCCAAGTAAGAATTTATTTTATGGTATCCGTATGGACGGCACATTTCGTGAAGTAAGAACGAGAACAGTTCCGCGTCAAGCAAAACCATATACACCGCTTGTTGAAGTAACAAAATCACAGCCGATTTTTTCTTTCGTAAATACAAAAGGAACAATGGCCGGATTTTGGACACCAGATTATGCGCAAGGTATTGGGGTAGCGGGTTTCCACTTGCATTATATTGATGATGAGCGAAGCGGGGGCGGACATGTTTTTGATTTTGTTGTAGACAACTGTACCATCCAAATTTGCCAAAAAGCACATATGCATTTAGCACTCCCAGAAACAGCTGATTTTATGGCAGCGAATTTATCGAGAGAAAATCTTGAAAATGATATTGCGACTGCAGAAGGTGCGGAGTAAAAAAGAAAGCGATATTTTGAAAAGATTCTTTTTCATGAAGAACCTTTTTGTGTTATGAGAAATGAGATTTAAGAGTATAACTATGTTTCGTGAGATCATATAAAGAAACTTGTTATATGTGGAATCTGATTGTTTGTTAAAAATTTGATTGGTGGAAATCTTGGATAAGTGTAACCAAAAGCTGTATTCATTAAAGATCTCCTATATTTTGTTGTCTATAAACCCTATATACCGTAGACTCAATAGCGTGAAAAGCGACAAAAAACCTCCTTACGTATAAGGAGGTTTTTTGCTTATTTTTTATTTGAAAGTCACTCTTATATCATATATACGTTTTACTTCGAAATAAATGGATGTTTATCAAAATAAAACCGCCAAGGATAATGAACAGCTTCTTCTGCATAATCAATATTGATACGGGGTCCAGCCATAATCTCATATTGAGAAGATAAGTGTTCTTCTTTAGAGACTAATTCAATATATAATTCATCACCTTGCAGTGATAAGCCGCGTTCTTCTAACGTAATGCCAAGTGCACGGCATAGTTTCCCAGGGCCATTTGTTAAGTTTTTGTATTGTGCTTTCGTAAGCTCTGTTTTACCATAACGCGCCATTTTCATTTCTTCTATTCCATCGACGGGTTCTAGTGCCCGGATCAGAACGCCTTGCGGGGTGCCGACTGGAGCCGTGATGACATTAAAACAATGGTACATGCCATAAATAAGATATACATAAGCATGTCCTGGTGCGCCAAACATAACTTCCGTCCGCTCCGTGCGTCTTCCGCCATAGCTATGTGCCGCTTTATCATCTGGTCCTTTATATGCTTCGACTTCTACAATGAATCCACTTCGCTTTATCCCATCGACTATATGTACAAGCTTATGCCCAAGTAGCTTTTTAGCAACTTCTAATGTATCGCCCTCATAAAAAGAAGGAGGTGCTTTCATATCGGTATCTCCTTTACTAATGATATACGTATATATTAAACCAAATTTGTGTGCGAGATTCTAACTCGTTCTAATTAATAAATTTCTTTCATAAATTAGGGATAGGGTAAAAGCAGCTAAGAGGAGGGAATACGACATGATTTATCGCTTGTTGGCTCTTAATATAGATGGGACACTCGTGCAGAAAAATGGGAAGATACCAAAAGGAACACGAGAAGCTCTTGATTTTGTAAAGCGAAAAGGTGTGTATGTTACGCTGTTTACAAGCAGGCACTTTCAATCTGCTCATAAAATAGCGAAGTCATTAAAACTAGATTCCATATTAGTTACGCATAGCGGCGCTTTTATTTCTGCTTCATTAGATAAACCGCTCGTTCAAAAACGATTATCAGAAGAAAAGACGTTTAATATTGTGCAAGTACTGGAACATTTTGAATGTAATGTCCGGATTTCACATGAACGTTTTTCTATCGGTAACCGTGAGCGCAATACACCGAATTTAATTGCCCGTACTGTATTATCAAGCACAGAACCACTATTTTATCCTGTTCAATTTGTGGATTCATTAGGTGATGCACTTCGCGATCAGCCTGTTGCAGCTCCGAAAATTGATGTTGTGTTTTCAAGTAGAGGAGAAAAAGACCGTGCGCTCAAAACATTGAAAAAAGCATTTGAAAATGTGGAGTATATAGAATCTGGTGGGGGAAGGATAGAAATTCTTCCGCTGCATGTATCAAAATTAAGAGGGTTACAATTATTAGGAGAACACCTTGGAGTAGAACTGAGTGAAATGGTGGCAATTGGAGATAGTTTGGAAGATTTAGATGTCATTGCGAGTGTTGGATTGGGAGTGGCAATGGGGGATGCACCTATTCCAGTGAAGCAAGCAGCAGACTGGATTACGCGTTCCAATGGTGAAAACGGAGTGGAATATATGATTAAGGAACATTTCCGAAAGCAATTTCCAATTCCATTTTTAAAAAATCATTCACAGGTTCATAAACGGTGATAGGGTTTCTAAAAAACGTAGCTTAAAAGCTACGTTTTTTAGTGTCTTTATTCCACAGTTTTGTGAGGCTTTTCCGGGAAAATGA
Organism: Bacillus pfraonensis; assembly: GCF_050768835.1. Classification (NCBI taxonomy): domain Bacteria; kingdom Bacillati; phylum Bacillota; class Bacilli; order Caryophanales; family Bacillaceae; genus Bacillus; species Bacillus pfraonensis. The sequence continues at coordinate 69,134 of NZ_JAHCDO010000005.1, forward strand.
GGTAAAAGCTTCTGTATTGACCTGTACACGCCCTTCAAGTAAACTAAAGAGAGTTTACAAATGAAAAGGTGATAAGTGTTGTTAATTTCAATAAAAACGTTACAAGATGATCGTTTTCTACGTCCGCTGCAAAATATTAGCGGCTTATTTTTTGAAGAAAGCACGATAGGATTTGAGAAAGAAGATGCGAATCTTATTGTTGAAATACAGATAGAAGGAAACGTGACAGCTTCAGCTCGTTTAACAGACGCCCAGACTGGTGATATATATGAAGAAACGTTTTCAAAAGATTTATCTTCTTTTACAGAAGAAAAAGAACGTATGAAACAGGTAAAGCATGTCGTTTCTTATGTGTATCTTTCTGTTTTACAGCAGTTAACTGGAATTGAACAGAGCTGGGGAATTTTAACAGGGGTGCGACCAACGAAACTTCTTCATAAGATGCTTCAAAATGGTATGTCAAAAGAAGAAGCGCATAAAGAACTTCGTGAAAGCTATTTAATTCATGAAGAAAAGATTGAACTTCTGCAGCGTATTGTTGATTGCCAATTAGCAGTTGTTCCGGATTTATATCGTTTAAAAGAAGAGGTAAGTATTTATATCGGTATTCCGTTCTGTCCGACAAAATGTGCATATTGTACATTCCCGGCGTATGCGATTAATGGACGTCAAGGATCAGTGGATTCTTTCTTAGGCGGTTTGCATTATGAAGTTCGTGAAATTGGTAAGTTCCTAAAAGAAAAAGGTGTTAAAGTTACAACGATTTATTACGGCGGCGGTACGCCAACAAGTATTACAGCAGAAGAGATGGACATGTTGTATGAAGAAATGTATCAATCATTCCCAGATGTAACAAAAGTACGTGAAGTAACGGTTGAGGCAGGTCGTCCAGATACGATTACGCCAGAAAAGCTAGAAGTATTAAATAAGTGGAATATTGACCGCATTAGTATTAATCCACAGTCGTATCATCAAGAAACGTTAAAAGCAATCGGGCGCCATCATACGGTGGAAGAAACGATTGAGAAGTATCATCTGGCACGTCAAATGGGAATGAACAATATTAATATGGATTTAATTATTGGTCTTCCTGGTGAAGGATTAGAAATTTTCAAACATACGTTAGATGAGACAGAAAAGTTAATGCCAGAATCATTAACAGTTCACACATTATCATTTAAGCGTGCTTCTGAAATGACGCAAAACAAGCGTAAATATAAAGTGGCAGGCCGCGAAGAAATTACCGCGATGATGCATGAAGCAGAAGAGTGGACGAAGAATCATAATTACGTACCATATTATTTATACCGCCAAAAGAACATTTTAGGTAACTTAGAAAATGTTGGCTATGCAATGCCTTCGCAAGAAAGCATTTATAATATCGTGATTATGGAAGAAGTACAATCGATTATCGGTCTTGGCTGCGGTGCATCAAGTAAATTTGTGCATCCAAAGACAGGGGCAATTACGCATTTCGCAAACCCGAAAGATCCGAAATCATATAATGATGGTTATATCAAATATACAGAAGATAAGCTTGAAATTTTAAAAGAGCTATTTTCTTAAGAGAAGGGACTGGCCTGAAGTTTCGCATGTTGCGAGGCTTTAGGTTTCAGTCTTTTTTTTTATAAAAACCATTTCTTTTGGGTAGGAGAGAGCGTCCGCCCATGCATAGAAGCGGTCAGTGCCTTTTTTAGCGCCATATCAAGTAAAAACAAAGGTGGAAAATGAGTGGAAATCTGCTTTTGTTTTTCAAAGCTGTGATTTGGATGCTAGAAAATCAAAATGAATCTATGTTTGTAAAACAGTGTCGAGAATGATCAGAAAAAGAAGGTAAAAATGTAGAGGAAATGTCAACTTATAGACGAAATGATAGATTTATGAAAGTTAAAAGGGGGTATAGTTTGGCATGTATATGACGATTGGGAGGATTTTTGATTTAACGGTTGGCAAGTATCCGAATAAAGAAGCGTTAGTAGAACCAGAAAGGAATATTCGCTGGACGTATAAAGAATGGGACGAACAGGTAAATAAAACGGCGCATGCTTTGCTTGCAGAAGGTGTGAAAAAGGGAGATACCGTATCTGTTTATTTATATAACTGCCGTGAATTTGTAAACGTTTACCTCGCTTGCGCTAAGATCGGCGCAATCTTCAATCCGATTAATTTCCGCTTAAAAGCAAAAGAAGTAGCTTACATTCTTCAAGATGCGTCTTCAAAAGTTGTTGTATTCGAAAAAGCTGTTGAACAAACAGTTGCGATGATTGAACGAGATTTTCCAAACAGTTCTTTTTGGTACATAGAAGATCATGCACCTTCATATGCTGCTTCTTATCATGAAAAAGTAAATGCAGCGTCATCTGAACCGGTGGATATTGTTATTGAGGAAACAGATTATTGCTCAATGCTTTATACAAGTGGTACAACAGGTCATCCAAAAGGGGTTCTGCATCGTCATCGTGAAATGGCTGAACATAGTATGATTTGTACGTATTTCTTAAAATATAACCGTGATAGCGCCGGTCTTGCTGTAGCACCGATGTACCATTGCGGTGAATTAAATGCTGGTATTATACCAAGGATTCAAGTTGGCGGGAAAAATATTATTTTACACCATTTTGATACAAAGACGGTATTACATACAATTGAAAAAGAAAAAATCACGACATTCTTTGGTGCGCCAACGATGTGGAATATGATGTTACAAGAAGATTTGTCACAGTATGAATTAAGATCGATGAAAATTGGGATATACGGCGGAGCAGCGATGGCACCGGCACTTGTAAAAGAATGTAAAGAACGTTTGCATATTGATCTTGTTCAAATTTACGGAATGACAGAGATGGGTCCGGTTATTGCATTCTTGGTAGAGGAAGATCAAATTACGAAAGCTGGTTCAGCTGGAACACCTTGTTTTAGTCACGAAATTCGAATTGTAAAACCGAACGAAGAGGGACCGGCAGAACCAGATGATGTACTGCCGCCGTATGAAGTCGGAGAAATTATTTCACGTGGACCAACGATGATGGCAGGATATCATAATCGCGCGGAAGCGACAGCAAAGTCTATATATAAAGGGTGGTACCATTCAGGTGATCTCGGTTATTTTGACAAAGATGGTTATCTATATGTAGCAGATCGCGTTGACGATATGGTGATTAGTGGCGGAGTGAATATCTATCCGCGTGAAATTGAAGACTTCTTGCATAGCCATCCTAGCATATTAGATGTGGCTGTACTTGGTGAACCGGATGAGTTGTGGGGGGAACGCGTTGTTGCGGTAGTGGTCAAAAAAGAGGAACATATTACAGCAGAAGATTTAGAAAGGTATTGCAAAGAAAGTGATGAATTAGCTGACTATAAACGTCCGCGTCACTATATATTTGCAGATGAGCTACCTCGTAATGCGAGCGGGAAATTGCAGAAGTTTGTGTTGAGAGAATCACTAAAGGGTGCTAAAAAGTAAAATAATAGCTTTTCAATTTGTTTTATTACAAGTTAAGATATTTTTTGAAATTCTTTGTTAAAGAGAAGATTTATAAAATGTTGCATATTATAAAAAGGATAGAGAAAGCAGAAAATATTTATGCTTTCTCTATCCTTTTTTGTACTACATATAGCTTTATTATCATAACGTTTAGGTTTTACTACACTAGAATTTTTTTAAGAACGTGCAGTGTTTTCTACAAATTCTTTTATTTTCATGCTTAATACTGAATGTGTACTTTAGTATATGAGTTTGTATTCTCCTTTAAGAAAGTTCATTTCACGAACAATTATATAAAAATATTAATATGAGTTATTTTAACGGTAATTATTAGACTTTTATGATATTTTACTTGTTTTTTGTTCGGTTCTTGTTACAATAGTAGTTTGGTTCATATGAAACTAAAAACTACTAAAAGGAGAAGTATTAAGAAATGTTTAAAAAATCTGCATCAATTGTCTTAGCATCTAGTATACTTTTTATTCCTATAAAAGGACTAGCTGAAACCGTACCAACTTACAATACAGCAACTACAACAAATAACACTGTCCCCCCAAAAAAACAATCTGGATGGATTCAACAAAATGGTACATGGTATTACTTCAATCTAGATGGAACTGTAGCAAAAGGTTGGTTACAAAACAGTGATACTTGGTATTTCTTAAATTCAAGCGGAGCTATGCAAACAGGATGGGTATTTGATGGTAGCGCTTGGTATTACCTAAATTCTAGTGGAGCTATGCAAACAGGATGGGTATTTGATAGTGGAGCTTGGTATTATTTAAGCTCAAATGGTGCTATGAAAACAGGGTGGCTTCTCGAAGGTAACCAGTGGTATTACCTAAATTCTAGTGGAGCCATGCAAACAGGATGGGTATCTGATGGTAGCGCTTGGTACTATCTAAACTCAAATGGTGCTATGAAAACAGGATGGCTTCTTGAAGGTAACCAGTGGTACTACTTAAATTCAAATGGCTCGATGAAAACTGGTTGGCTACAGGAAGGAAGTGCATGGTACTATTTACAGTCAAATGGTGTTATGCAAACTGGATTCGCTTCTATTAATGGAGAAACATACTATTTCAATAACAGTGGTACTTGGATTCCTAAAAATAAAATTACCGCTACTTCATACATAAATCTTGATTTAACGTATGCTTCAAATGTTACTGGTAAAGAAATTGATGCCGATATTAAAAAGTATCAACCAGATAGTCCATTAATTGGACATGGAGCTGACTTTGTTGCAGCTCAGGCTAAGTATGGTGTTAACGCGCTTTATTTAGCGGCACATGCTATTTTGGAATCTGGATATGGTAAATCTGAAATCGCATATCGCAAACATAATTTATTTGGTTTGCGCGCTTATGATTGGGATCCGTTTAAATATGCGAAATATTTACCAACTTTCGGTGATAGCATTGCCTATAATGCCGATTATGTAAGAGATAAATATTTAGAGGAAAATGGATCATATTATTATGGGCCTACATTACAAGGGATGAATGTGATGTATTCAACAGATCAGGAATGGTCTACCAAAATCGCAAAAATTATGGAACGTATTAAACCTTTCCAAAAGCAAGATTATTTATATGCAACAAAATTACCTAAAAATCAAAATACATTAAATGTTGACGGACTTTCAAATAACATTCCATATAAAACATATCAACAAGGGGCGACAGCAAAAGCGAAACAAGCTACTTCTTATTACGTGGTGCCATATCCATTTGATGGAGAAATTAAAAGTCAGTCTGTTACAGCAAACGTCCAAGGTACATTAGCATTAGGCAAATCGGTATATGTTTATCGCGAGGATCCAAACGGATGGATTGAATTTTCATTTGAAAAAAATGGGGATAAATACTGGGTATTAAAAACTGGATTAAACATGTAGACGGCACAACTTTTAGGAAAAAGCTACAAGAGCCATAGCTTCTGAGGAAAGTATGATGCATTTTTACTTAAGTAAAGATAGAAACTCCAATCAGCCGAGCGCCTTTTTCAAAAAGGTCTTGGCTTTTTTGTATGCGTTCATTCTTTTTTTGAATAGAACCGGTGCACATAGTGTGAAAAACAATGTACCATTTCTTCTTTCGTACATTCACCTTGTATGTACGAATTTTGCCACCATATTTGATTCTTGTGTATGAAAGCGGGGTGGAAATATGTTTCTTATTACATGAGGCTATGTAGAAGTCTTATCAAATAAAAAAGTACAACACTACATATGAGTGGTGTACTTCTCTATATGATGTACAATATGAAAGACAAGATATCAGGTATATAACCATCATGTACAATCACTTATCTTTCGTTTTTATTTGCGTGAAAAACCTTCTTCATCAAGGTATTCTGCAGCTTCTGGATAAGAATTAAATGTTCCATCTAAATTCACGCCAGCATATACATTCCACATATCATCTTCTTGGATAAGAGTAAGGATGTGTCCATCTTCATTCTGCCATTCTTCTTCTTTAGTAGGTGCAGCTTGTGCTACAACTTCTTCTGGCTCTTGAGATAGAAGTTCAATTGATTTTTCAATTAATGAGCGTAATTCGTCTGCTGAAAATTCACGGATGTTAACCATGCCTTTATCATCTGTTTTATAACCGCTAATACCGCCTGCGTATACAAAGCCATTACCATTTGGATGTAAATGATAAACGACGTTCTTTTTGTCTAAGCGGCTTTCTTCAAAGTGAAAGTTCACACGTTTTAATGATACGTTCTTTCTTTCCAACTCTGGGAAAGATTCGATAATCGATAATTTTTCTTCAAAAGTTAGCATAATGCCTCCAAATATATAGTAAAAGATTTAATCTGTTCATTATAGCACAGTCGCTTATCTTTCCAAAGGTAGAATACATGAATACGGTTACTTCACGAGACTGTAAAGAGTTTCTTCTAAAAGTCACTGACGAATGCGCTTTTCGGACGTTACAATGGTACGTGGACATTACCCGCATTAACTGATAGTAACACTCCCACCTTAGAAGTCGGTGAGAGCAAGGAAGTGAGGTAGGAGATGAACTGCCGGTAAATGCCCGATTGGTGTGGGCTAATAATTAGTGGGGATGAAGAAAACCCCCCACTGATTAAAGTCTCACTTTATATTGCGGTGATTTTTTTATGGTTCAAAAGATAGCAAAGGAGTGCTTAGCAGGTTTTACTGTTGCGATTGCATTCGGGATTGCAGTGACAGGAACATCTATCTGAAGGTGCGTTAGTTGGATTTAGGTGCGAGTGTAACGCTTGAACATGTACAACTACATATTGAACAGACACTGTTTAGCTTGACGAATGATAAGCAAAGAGAAAAGTTGAAAATGGTGAAAGAGCGGTAGAGGTGTAAGAGAAAAAGCGTCTTTCTGAAAGAGAAGAACGCTTTTTTCTTTGAAGAATGATACATTATACACTTTGTGGAACGGTTAAGTACTGTGCAATATATAAGCACATTTCCTTTTCGAAATTACTATATGTATATAAGAAGATTTCAAGACCTTCTCTTTGATAAATATGTATAGGATCTTCCTGTTGATATTGCCGTAATTCGATTGCTTCTTTTAAATTATGCATCGCATCTAAATAATTTGCCCAGTGTTGATCGAGAGAGTGTAAGCCTACTTGTTGTAATGCTTGTTCTAGTTCTGTACGATCATGTAGCGCGCGCACTTGATCCAAATAGCTTGCAATTGTATTTGCTAACAATTTATTGAGCGCTTCAATTGAGTTCACCGTGCTTGCTGACAATGTTGGTAGTTCTTCTATTGGCATAATAGATTGTAATTCTTCTATTAATGCAGTGAAATTCCATTCTTCTGGAATCATTTCTTCCAGAAGGTATTTTTTAGCGGTAGAATCAATTGTATGCTCTATCATTGGAAGTGCTGTTTCGGTTATACTTGTTTCTTCACGTAAGAAACGATTGCGAAGTTTATAGATTACATGTCGATGATCATGAATAACGTCGTCTAACTTTACATGATATTCACGAATGGAAAGGTGAGTGCCCTCACAAATGAGTTGTGTACGATTCACTAAATCATGTATTTTTGGAGTGAGAATGAGTCCGTTATCGTCCGTTTTTAATGATTTCTTTAGTTTTGCTACTTCTTCTTGAGCAAAGCGCTGGAACATATCATCTTCTAATGAAAGGAAAAATTGTGAACTACCAGGGTCACCTTGTCTACCAGCTCGACCTTTTAATTGGTTATCGACACGTCGAGATTCATGACGTTCTGTCCCGATAACATGTAGACCTCCAAGTTCGGGTACACCGTCTTCTAATAAAATATCTGTACCGCGACCAGCCATATTTGTAGCGATTGTAATTTGGCCTTTTTGTCCAGCTTTTGCAATGAAAGCAGCTTCTTGTTCTGTGCTTTTTGCATGTAGTAATTGATAAGATAAATTTGCTTTATCTAAATAACGAGCAGTCACTTCCGATTGCAGGGTGGATCTTGTTTCGATTAAAATAGGCTGACCTTTGGCATGTCGTTTCATAACTTCTTCACGAACTGCATTATACTTATTATCAGCCGTCATATAAACTAGGTCTTTTGCATCTTCACGAATGATAGGACGATTTGTTGGAATTGGTATAATATCCATACCGTATACATGATTAAGCTCTTTTTCCGCTGTACTTGTCATTCCGGATAAAGTCGGGTACATACGAAAGAAATTTTGAAGTGTAATAGACGCTTGTGTCTGATTTTCTTCTGTAATTTTCAAGCCTTCTTTCGCCGCAATTGCTTGATGTAAGCCATTGCTTAATGAACGTCCGTCCAGTACACGTCTTGTAAACATGTCAATCAGCATAATTTTGTTATTGTGCACGATATAATCAATATCTCGTTGGAATGTAACATATGCATACAAAGCTAGTGTCATATAATGATAAAGACGTTGATGTTTCATATTATATAAGTTATCAATATGAAATAAATCTTGTATTTTGGTTATTCCCTTATGTGTAAATTTAGATGACTTTGTCTCTGCATCATATGTATAGTGAATGGTGTCTTGAAATGACTTGATTGCTTTTGCGCATAAGTAATGTAATTTAGAACTGTCAGTTTTTTGTCCAGTAATAATGAATGGAGCTTTAGCTTCATCAATTAAAATGTTATCAATTTCATCAATAATTGCAAAATGATAAGGGCGTTGTACCTGTGAGAGCGATGAAGTTTGCATGTTATCTCGAAGGTAATCAAGGGCAAATTCAGCTCCGGTTCCGTATGTAATATCGGCTCCATATGCATGTTTTTTTTCAAGAGGTTCCATTTCTGGAATGTTTAATTCGACTTGTAATCCAAGAAATTCGTGAATCTGACCGATTAAATTTTTATCACGTTTTGCTAAATATTCATTCACTGTAATAACGTGTACACCTTTTCCTTCTAAGGCACGTACATAGGTTGGCAGGGAAGAAGTGAGTGTTTTTCCCTCTCCGGTTGGCATTTCTACAATATTTCCTTCTAATAATATGAGTCCTCCAATTAACTGAGTATCATAATGGCGTAATCCAAGTACACGCTTTGCCGCTTCACGAACGACAGCAAATGCTTCCACTTTTATATCATGAATTGTTTTTCCTTTTTGAAGAATCCCCTTGAAAATCGTAGTTTTTTCGCGTAATGCCATGTCAGATAGTGTTTCCATTTGCGGTTCAAGTGCATTAATTTCACCAATGAGTAGTTCATATTTCTTGAGCTTGCGTTTTGGTGAGTCCCCCAATATTTTTTTGAACGAATTCAACATGCTATTTACACCCCTCTTACTGACAATAGCCTCATTATAGCACATGTTATTAGGAACAAGTAGAAGTAGTAAGTAGAAGTAAAAGGCGAATGATGATATATGGAAAATTAAATATAAGTCCTTTTGTCCGATTTATCCCGCATTAACGGGCAGTAAGACCCCCACCTCAAGATTCAGAGTGAAAAGAGGAATCTTGAGGTGGGGGATGAAGAAAACCGCCACTGATTAAAGTTTCACTATATAGTTTTTAGAAAATAAAGTGATAGTAGTGCTGTAAAAATGAAAAGTAGCATCCAAATAAATGGATGCTACTTTTGAAGGTTTTTTAGTCTGCTCTTAAATCAACAATGACGTAGGCTAATATGACGACAAAGAAAATACTAACAGCTGGTGCAGTTAATACATGTCCAGCCGTAAAGGCAATACCTAGTGCCAGTACAATCACGCTGGCAAGTAGCATATATCTTACAGTCATAATCGATTTGAAGTTCGTAATGACACGGATGAATAATCGAATTCCAAAATAAACAAAAGGTAACAGATAAAGCAAGAAACCAATGATTCCAAATGCAAAGAATAAATCATGAAAGTCCATTTCAATCAGCTTAATTGTATTTTTATCTGCATAGTTTCCTGAATACCCCATACCGAGTAACTTTTGTGATGTAGGGGCTTCTTTATAGTATTGTTTATACATTTGTAAGAATTTATCACGGTCACTATAAATTAAACTATTCATTTCTCCACTTGTTAATTTTCCTTCTGCATCTTCAGGATCCTCTGTAATTACCTTGCCGTCTTTTCTTGCTTGTTCTTCGCTTGCTAATTTTTTATCTTCATATATTTGTAAATGAATGCCCATATTTTTGGCGATAGGAGTAAGTGGTGTGACTGCCAATAAACCGCCTAGTACAACGAGAGCAACAAGGGCATTAACAAGATGTGCAAACCCTTTACCTACTTTTTTACGATTCATTATATACTCAATAAAAGAAAAGAGAAGTGCAATGCCAAGTGTAAGGACAATTGCGCCATACCCTACTTTTGTTCCAACCATAATACTGGCATACATCGCTAAAATTGTTGGAATCCAGTAGTATATTTTCGAAAAAGAAGTTGTTTTTTGTACAGAGTAGAGTACAACCATTGGGAACGTGATTGCTAAAATAGAACTCAATTCATTTCCCGCAAAGAACCATCCTCTAGAGCCGATTTTGTCGTACGAGTAACTTGAGAAATCTGTTCCGGATGCTATAGATACAACCATAACCATACTTACAATTAGCGCTGCATATAAGAAATATGTAATGAGTTTATCTGAAGCATAGTGTTTATCTTTTAATTCTTTAAATACAAGAATGTATCCAAACAGTAAAACGATTGGATAGGTACTTTTTAAAATAAATTTAATTTCCTCGCCAAAAGAAATTGGTTGTTTGACGATCAGATTGTTTACAAGACCGGCAGCAAGCATGATGCCAAGTAAGACTAGATAGAAAACGTATTTCTTATTACCAGGTTGTTTCCAATTGAAAAGTAGATATCCTAGAGCGAGAGTCATAAAGGCAAATCTTACTACAATTCCGACTGTCGCACTCATGTGTAATGTGTAAATAGAAAAAGATGTTAATAAATCTAAAATTGGTTGCAACACAATGAATAGTAACAGGAAATGTGGGAAGTAGTTATTCGTCTGGTTCAACTTGTTAACCATGGTTTCCTCCATTTCTTCATTTTTACATGATAAGGTTCATACATCAAAATAAGAATACACCATTTTATTATAACGGTAAATAGAAGCGGATATGCGAAAAATATGTTTTAATTCAGTTGCTTTTTTACATGATAATGGTAAGATTCCTAAATTTTCGGGAATATTAGACAGAAAATTACGAAAAAAGAAGGGTTTTCTACCTCTTTTCTTTAATTATACAAGTATAATCTTTAGAGAAGAAAGAGGGATATATAATGGAAGTAAAAAGTAAAGCAGAGTCTGTAGTTGTGAAATATGAAGGACGAGTAGCAACAATTATGATGAATCGCCCAGAAGTATTAAATGCATTAGATGAACCTACGCTCAAAGAATTATTAACAAAACTGAAAGAAGTAGCTGAGAGCTCCGTTCATATTGTCGTACTATGCGGAAATGGACGTGGTTTTTCTGCGGGTGGAGATATTAAATCTATGCTTTCCAGTAATGATGAAAGCAAGTTTGAAAGTATTATGAATACCATTTCTGAAATAGTTGTTACATTATATACGATGCCAAAACTAGTGATCAGCGCAATCCATGGCCCAACTGCGGGACTTGGCTTAAGTATTGCTTTAACAGCTGATTATGTATTGGCAGATATTTCATCGATCATTGCGATGAACTTTATTGGAATCGCTTTAATACCAGACGGCGGAGGGCATTTCTTCTTACAAAAACGTCTCGGTGAAAATACAGCAAAACAAATCATTTGGGAAGGGAAAAAGTTATCTGCAACAGAAGCGCTAGAACTTGGATTAATTGACGAAGTGATCGGAGAAAACTTCCAAGGTGCTGTGAAACAAAAAATCAATGAATGGCTTCAAAAACCAATTAAAGCAATGATTCAAACGAAACAAATTTTATGTGAAGTCAATCGCTCAAACCTAGAACAAACACTGCAACTAGAAAAGCGCGGACAATACGCAATGAGAAAAACAGCTGATCATAGAGAGGGAATTGCTGCATTTTTAGAAAAACGTCCGCCAGCGTTTAAGGGGGAATAAAAGGGAAGAAAGTGTTAACACATTTTAGTATAATTGTGTTAGCACTTTTTTATTGGGAGATATAGATGAGAAAAAGAGTTATTGTGATGATACTTTTATTTGTTATGTACATTACGTTGCATAGCACTCCTAGTTTAGCAGTCCGAACGGCTATTTTTCTTTCGGGACATCCTACTATTGCTTTTCAGGGAGAAATTCAAAAGAGATCGAATCCATATCAAGAAGCGATACCAGAATCACTGCGGGTGATATATGGAGAGGAGCAAGAGGGTTATGATGTATATTATTTCCCTAGTCCATATGCGAAGGAAAAAGAGCGAGGCTGGGGAAGTGCGTACGTAAAGAAAGTATGGTTTATGTACAATGCGGAATTAGGTGAATTGTAAGGAATGAAAGGGGCGATAGAGAGACTATGTCAACTTATAACAAGCTAGTTAGAGATCTTGTTCCAGAAAAGATTTTAATGTCTGGAAAAACATATACGTCGAAGAAATTAACAGGTCAAGCATACATAGAAGCATTAGCGAAAATCGGGACAGAAGAAATCCGTGAATTTGCCTCAATGAAAGAACGAGAGCACGCACTAGACTCACTTGCGGATGCACTAGAAATCATTATTTCGCTAGCGCGTGCAGAAGGAGCAACATTAGAGGATGTTGAACGTCTCCGTAAGCAAAAAGAAGAAGAGCGCGGTGGGTTTGAAAGAGGAATCTATTTGCTGGATGTTTCGGAGGAGTAGTTTGATAGAGGGGATCTATTTTAGACAGGGAGAGAATGACATGGAAAACAGCAAACACTTGTATCAGGTTGGGGACTATCGTCTATGGCTAAACACTGAAACAGGAGCCCTGCAAATGAAACTTGATGGGAATAGAGAATTGTACAATATACCGAAGAATACGAAATTGTACGAGCGGCTATTAAATGACTTTTTCAGCAAGCCAGTAGAGCAGGAAAATAAGTAGTTAAGACAATTGATAGTTGCATATAATAGATGAACAGCTCCCTTTTTAGAAAGAAGGAGCTGTTTATTTTAATTTTTCCGGATTTTTGATTTTAATTGAAGCAACTTCCCGCAATCTAAGCAAACGGTATAGATTTTCTGTGAACCAATACCCATTTTTTTATGTAAAGGACGAAGATTGATATAATTTGTTGCTTGTACAAATGAATTTCCTCCGCAATTTTTGCAATGCATGCTATTCACCCTCTACTATTTATAATATTAAAAAATTTGTAATTCTGAAATGGTTAGGGAAGTATTTTTTGTTTTACTGACATTATATAATTTTAGAAAAGAAATATACAAAGATCCCCAACGTTATTAGTAGTGGTTTCATAACAATTCCGTTATACTGAATATTAGAAAAACGAAGTGGAGGGACCAACATTGGCACATCATGCAAAAGAAACAATGGAACTTATTAAACAGCTTGTTTCCATTCCAAGTCCATCTGGAAACACGGGGAAAATCATTCATTTTATTGAAAACTACGTAAAAGAATGGAATGTAGAAACGAAGCGTAACAATAAAGGTGCGCTTATCTTAACGTTAAAAGGACAAAATGACGAGCAGCATCGCTTACTAACTGCTCACGTTGATACATTAGGCGCAATGGTAAAAGAAATTAAATCTGACGGTCGCCTTCGTTTATCGATGATTGGCGGATTTCGCTGGAACTCTGTTGAAGGAGAATATTGCGAAATTGAAACAGCGAGTGGAAAGACATATACAGGTACAATCTTAATGCACCAAACATCTGTCCACGTTTACAAAGATGCAGGCGAAGCAAAACGCGATGAAAAAAATATAGAAGTTCGCATTGATGAGCGCGTATCTTCAGCGGATGAAGTTCGTGAGCTCGGAATTGAAATAGGGGACTTTGTCTCATTTGACCCACGCGTCCAAATTACAGAGAGCGGCTACATAAAATCGCGTCACTTAGACGATAAAGTAAGCGTGGCAATTCTACTAAAATTAATTAAAAGATTACAAGACGAAAATATCACATTGCCATATACAACACATTTCTTAATCTCTAATAATGAAGAAATTGGCTATGGTGGTAACTCTAACATCCCAGAAGAAACAGTAGAATACTTAGCTGTTGATATGGGGGCACTGGGAGACGGGCAAGCATCAGATGAATACACAGTATCTATTTGCGCGAAAGACTCTAGCGGTCCATACCACTACGGTTTACGCAAACATCTAGTAAATCTTGCAAAAGAAAACAATATTGAATATAAAGTAGACATCTATCCATACTACGGATCAGATGCATCCGCTGCAATCCGCGCTGGCTTTGACGTGAAGCATGCACTAATAGGAGCGGGAATTGATTCTTCTCACGCATTCGAGCGTACACATGAAAGTTCGATTGCGCATACAGAGGCGCTTGTGTTTGCTTATGTGATGTCTGAGTTGATTAGGGAATAATAGAATAGAAATTAGGAAGAGCTAGCTGATTGAAAGTGCTGATGTAAGGGCATTTTCAATCAGCTTTTTGTTTTAAGAGATTAAGAGAGGATAATACTAGTTATTTTAAATTCGAGATAGTATTGTATGTTACGGTTTAATTATTTTTAGAGGGAATAGTATGAAAAAAGTATTGGCGGGAGAAATAGCTGTTAGTTTTTTACTAGCAGGATGCGAAGGTGATGAAAATACTAGAAAATAAGGATATTAATTCTAGTAAAGACAATAAGAACGAAGCAAAAGTGAGCTAGGAAATACAAGGATCACAAGTGAATCCGCAAGTACAGAGCCGTTACACCGTTGCGATGAATCCTTTTGAAGAGGATACTTATACATTGTATGTGTTTGCGAATAATGAAAAACATGAAACACAGGTGGATATATGTGCAGGGGCTACAGCTGGGGATGAGATATGCAAAGGGACATATCAACTTGCACTTCAATCGACGAGTTCCGTATTGTATTTACAAGAAGCACAAATGGAGACAACGTGCTGCAGAAGCAATTTACTCCGGAATTTTAGATTACTATGAGTGGAAAGGGAATGACGTTTCGGCTTACCGTTTATAATAGATAGAGAGGCTCCCGTGATGGGGAGCCTCTTTTTTGTGTGGCACGGTGAAATTTGACGGGCAGTCGATATCGTTTTTATACATGCTTATCTGCCTGATCTAGCAGGTTTGCCAGTATCATGCTATTTTCCTGATCTGCATCATACTGCACAATATCGTCATACTCAAATAGCTCGAATTCTTCACCAAATTCCTGTTTCATGAATTCGATAAATTCGCTAATGTTTTTCTCAATCTCTTTATTGCGGCGAAACTCCATCATAATCGTCCGAAATCTGTGCGGGGGAATATCGCATTTAATATGATAAGACTTGCTAATACTAAAAGAATCCCCTGAATCGTATAAACTGTATGTATACAACAGAAACTCAGCTCCTTTTCTTACATGATATGTATATCGTTCCCGTTTTTATGAGATGCTTATTCGCAAAAAGAGGCTACTCCGTTTGGGTAGCCTCTTTTTGTATGACGGAATTTGTCGGAAGGTCGATATCTTATGTCGAATCGCCGATATATTTGAAAGAACGATCGATATCGTTTTATCGATAAATTATGATGAGTTACTTTTCCTTAAGTTCTTCTTGTTTGGCTGCTAATAAGTTACGTAAAACATGCCCTCGGTAGCTTTCTAGTTTTCTTCCTTCTAAATAACGAACACCTAATTTTTTTAATTCGGCTACGTACCATCCTTTTGATCCAAAATGCATGGAAATCACTTCCTTTTTTCTTTTAAACAGTATATGTCTTAGAATTGATAAATTTCGCTTTTTATAACAGATAACTGACTTTAAAATAAATGTTGAATATTCTGTCAATTTATATTATGATTAGCTTATTATCCGATGACAGCGATTAGCCTCTCTGCATGCCCGGATACAAATTCGTTCAATTTCATAGAAGATAATTGGCTTCTTTCCACTTGAACTTCCTTAGCAGGAAGACGAGCCATAGGGATAGAGACAGTAAAATCCAATGTAACTTTTACATTGTTTTTCTGGCTCTTTTTATTTTTTTCAGAAAGCGTTATCACAAATGGTGATGTTTCAATCGTATGAAGGATTTATGAAAATGAATACTTATAGGTTGGTGATCTTTTTGGCGAAAGAAAAACAGGAATTGCAAAAAGACTTGAAAACCAGACATATCACGATGATTTCAATTGGCGGGGTAATCGGGGGCGGATTATTTGTAGGAAGTGGAGCAATTATTCAATCAACAGGTCCAGCTGCCATTTTGTCTTATATGATTGGGGCTTTAATGGTTGTGCTTGTGATGCGGATGCTTGGAGAGATGGCTGCGGTAAATCCTGATAGTGGTTCTTTTTCAACATACGCCCATAAAGCAATTGGGCCTTGGGCAGGCTACACAATCGGTTGGTTATATTGGTTCAATTGGCTCATTATTATCGCAATTGAAGCAGTGTTGTTAGGGGTGATGATTAACAATTGGTTCCCAGCCATACCAACATGGATTGCGAGTTTGTTCGTGCTGATTATTATGACAATGACAAATATTTATTCAGTGAAGTTATATGGAGAGTTTGAATATTGGTTAGCGTTTATTAAAGTTGTAGCCATTCTAGCATTTTTAGCGTTAGGAATTGCGATGATTTTTGGAGTGGTTCCTGGTGTGGACAGGCCAAGTCTTTCGATTATTACTGAAAACGGAGGCTTTTTTCCAAAAGGGATTATGCCTGTACTACTTAGCGTTGTATTTATTTCTTTCTCTTTATCGGGGAGTGAGGTAGCTGCGATTGCGGCTGGAGAATCTGAAAATCCAGAGAAGAATGTAATCAGGGCGATTAACAGTGTTGTATGGCGCCTTATAATTTTCTTTGTAGGATCTGTATCGATTTTAGTTATTTTTATGCCGTGGAACAACGCAGAATTATTAAAACTGCCGTATGCAAGTTTATTTCAGATGGCAGGAATCCCTGCAGCTGCGGAAATGATGAACGGAGTTGTGTTTCTGTCGCTCCTTTCGGTTATGAATTCCGGCATATACACGAGTTCCCGTATGTTATTTTCGCTTGCGAAAAAGGGAGACGCTCCTTCGGTTTTTTCAAAGTTAAACAGCCGCGGGACACCGGTTTGGGCGATCTATGCAAGTATCACATTTGCCTTCATTTGTGCCATGCTCAAGTTCATCTCTCCTGATAAACTATTTGCTTTTTTAGCGAATAGTTCAGGCGGCGTTACGATGCTCATGTATATGTTCGTTGCCGTTTCTCATATTCGCTTACGAAGAAAAGCGGAACGGGAAGATCCAGGAAAACTAAAGGTGAAAATGTGGCTCTTTCCTTATCTCACTTACGCTACACTTGCGATGATTATTATGATATTTGTTGCACAAGCATTTATCGCGGATATGCGTATGCAATTTTATATGACAATGCTAGCGGCTGCTATCGTAATCGCAATCTATTTCCTCAGAGATAGAAATAAGCGAATACCAATAGAAGAAGAGTTTTCGATTATAAAAGATTCAAAGGTTAGCATAGAGAAGGAGTAAGAAAGGGGTATATTCCATGTTAAAAGAAGAGCAAAATATTGTAACGACAAAATCTAATCAATTACATGAAAGAAGAAATAATGCGGTGCCTGGAGGGTCTTATAATATTACGCAGTTATATGTGAAATCGGCAAAAGGGGCAATCATCACGGATGTAGATGGCAATGAATTAATAGATTTTGCAGGAGGGATTGGTATGCAAAATGTTGGGCATTGTCATCCGAAGGTCGTACAAGCCATTCAAAGCCAAGTGGAATCTTCTATTCATAGTTGTTTTCATGTAGCGCCGTATGAAAGCTATATTGAATTAGCTGAGAGAATGAACGAGTTAACGCCAGGAGATTGTAAGAAAAAAACGATGTTTGCTAATAGCGGGGCAGAAGCGGTAGAAAATGCGATAAAAATCGCAAGAAAAGCGACTGGGCGCAGCGCGATTGTTTCATTTGAGCGTGCGTATCATGGACGTACACTCATGACAATGTCGCTTACGAGTAAAGTAAAACCGTATAAACATGGATTTGGTCCATTTGCATCAGATGTGTACAAACTACCTTATCCATATTATTACCGTGCGGAAAACGATTTGTCGCAAGAAGAAATAGATGCGCAAATCTTAGCGTATTTTGAACGTTTTATGTTAGAGGAAGTAGCAAGTGATAATATCGCTGCCATCATTTTAGAACCGCTTCAAGGTGAAGGTGGATTTATCGTTCCAAGTACTACGTTTATACAAGGCGTCAGAAACCTTTGCGATAAATATGGAATCATTATGATTGCTGATGAAATTCAAACGGGCTTTGCTCGTACAGGAAGTTTGTTTGCAATGGACCATTTTGGCGTGGTGCCTGATTTAATGACATTTTCAAAATCGATTGCTGCCGGGATGCCGCTTAGCGCAGTGACAGGAAGAGCAGAATTGATGGATGCTCCTGAGCCAGGACAACTTGGCGGTACTTTCTCAGGAAGCCCAGTTGCTTGCGCAGCTGCACTCGCTGTTTTAGATGTAATTGAAGAAGAGCAGTTAGTAGAACGCGCGCGAGTAATCGGTAGCCGTATGATGGAAGTGTTCCATAGTTGGAAGGAAAAATACGAATGTATTGGAGATGTGAGAGGTCTTGGGGCTATGGTAGCAATCGAGCTTGTAAAGGATCGAAATACGAAAGAACCGGCAACAGAAGAAGCAAAAGCGATTATGCAAGAAACACATAATAAAGGGGTAATCACAATAAGTGCTGGTATTTATGGAAATGTCCTTCGTTTCTTACCGCCGCTTGTTATAACAGATGAACAACTGGAGGAAGGGCTTCACATTCTTGAAACGGCAATTACGAAACTATCAAAATAGGAAACGATGATGGAGGCAGAGTAATGAGGTTTTTCAATTATATAAACGGTCAGTGGAAAGAGCCATCTACGAATCAATATTCAAAGAACGATAACCCGCATAATGGAGAAGTGTTAGGTGAATTTCCATTAAGCTCAAGAGAGGATACTGGGGCCGCGATTGCGTCAGCGAAAGAAGCGTTTCAAAGTTGGCAAGGGTTATCATTTCATGAGCGAGCGAGTTATTTATGGAAAGCAGCAGCAATTTTAAAAGAACGAGTGACGGAAATCGGTCAAGATTTAACGAGTGAAGAAGGAAAGACACTTGCCGAAGGGATAGGAGAAACGAAGCGAGCAATCAGCATTTTGGAATACTATGCGGGGGAAGCAAATCAGCCGGTAGGAGAAATGATTCCGTCTGCAAACCCGAAAACAATGCTTTATAGTAAACGTGTCGCAGTAGGACCAGTTGGGCTCATTACACCTTGGAATTTCCCGATTGCGATTCCAGCTTGGAAAATGGCGCCGGCACTGATTTATGGAAATACAGTTGTCATTAAACCTGCTGAAATTACACCAAAATCAGTCTATCATCTTGTGAATGCTTTTCATGAGGCGGAAATTCCGGCGGGGGTGATCAATTGTGTATTTGGAAAAGGATCAGTCGTTGGAGCAGAATTAACAGAAAACCCTGATATAAAAGCGATTTCTTTTACAGGTTCGAATGGTGTTGGAAAAACGATTCAACAAACAGCGATTGCAAGTAGAAAGAAAGTGCAGTTAGAAATGGGAGGAAAAAACCCATTAGTCGTATTAAAGGATGCTGATACCCAGAAGGCAGTCGATATTGCGATAAGAGGTGCATTTATGTCAACGGGGCAAAAATGCACAGCGACAAGCAGAGTGATTATTGAAGAGGAAATTTATGAGGAATTTCGAAATGAGCTCCTATTACGTACAGAGGCACTGAAAGTTGGAAATCCATTCGAACAAGATACGTTTATGGGACCATGCGTATCTGAGAACCAACAGCACTCTGTTTTATCGATGATTGAAGTAGGAAAGAAAGAAGCTTCTTTACTTTGCGGAGGCAAAGTACCAGAAGAAGATGCGTTAAAACAAGGATATTATGTCCTGCCGACTATTTTTGAAGATGTACCGCAAGATGCACGAATTGCGAAAGAAGAAATTTTCGGCCCTGTTATTTGTTTGTTTAAGGTGAAGAATTATCAGGAGGCGATTCATTTAGCGAACAATACAGAATATGGATTGAGCGCATCTGTTTGTACAAATAACCTCAGCCTAGCCCAGCAGTTCATTGACGATATGGAAGTTGGAATGGTTCATGTTAATTCAGAAACGGCAGGAGCAGAGCCGCAAGTTCCGTTTGGCGGAATGAAAAATTCGAGTGCGGGACCAAGAGAACAAGGAAAAACAGCTGCAGAATTTTATACGAGAGTAAAAACAGTATATATCGATCAAGTATAAGTTATTAAATGGGGGATGAACATGCGTAAAGGTACTTTTTTCATGGCAGGACACTCAAGACTTCCGAAAGGGATGGCTGTACGCAGTGTCTATGAAACATTAACAATTACAATAGAGGCAGATCACAAATATCACGTTATTATTGAAGCATCATGTACCCTTGCTACAGAACATGGGAGAGATTTTATTGCTCAAATTTTAAGAGGACATAGTTTACGAGATGGGATTGAAGAGATCACGCAAGAAATCTCGCACCATTATCAAGGAAAAGCACAAAATGCGATTATTAGCGCTTTAAAAGACTTGTACCGCCAATATACAAGCTATGTAAACGGAGAAAAGCCACAAGAAGAATATGAAGAAACAAATCTATAACAAACTGCCTAGTTTATTGCACTTTACTTTCTAAAGAGCATTCATAAACAAGAGCCAGTTATATTTCAGCTTATTTAGTGAGCGGAATATAACTGGCTTTTATTTTTATATCATGAGGAGGAAGGAAAATGTCAAAATCAAACCAAGGTGTAAAACAAAAAAGAAGATGTATGGAAAATGGTGTGGTGAAAACTTGTAAGATGTGTAAAGCGTGTGCAGCGATAAAGGAACTACCAAACGAACAAAAATTAAAATTGCGAAAGAAACATATTGACAGTGTAAATATTTTGAATTATCATTTAATTATAAAGTGATAAGATCCATATGAGAAATTAGCCTTCTCTATATCCGATCTTCATATTCTGTTTGCCCATATTTGAATAAAAAAACTGTCTATTATTACTGTACTTTAAGAGATTAAAGAACACTCGTAATGTAAAGCCAGTTGTACGTTTTCTACAATTTGTATTGTAGATGCGTATGACTGGCTTTTTTGCTTACTTAAACTAAAGGAGGAAATAACATGCCAGTGATTACGAAGCAAGAAGTGAAGATGAAGTTTGCAAAGAAATATGAGGGTTATGAAATTGTGCCTCATCCAGAACATAAACGTTTGTATCATATTGTGTTAGACGGGGAATTGCTTCAGCAATTTTTCCAAGAGGTAAAAGACCATTCGGAGCAATCACTGCAATACATTCCGTATTCTCGTTTTATCCTTGCTGATGGAATGAAAAAGCTCTTTGGTGAATCGTTTATGGAGAATGTTCGCGGTATTATTCATGATCGGGAAACAGGCGGATTTACAATTGGTGTACAGGGTGAAACGACAGATGCAGGAGATTATGTGAAGTTTGCAACGGCATTAACACATTTAATCGGTACGTCTAACTTTGATGCGATGACAGGAACATACTACGCAAGATTTAATGTAAAAGATACAGACAGCAGTGATTCGTATCTGCGCCAAGCGTATCGGCTATTCACGCTTCATACAGATGGAACATTTGTTGATGAACCGACAGACTGGCTTCTGATGATGAAAATAGAAGAAAAGAATGCAGTAGGGGGCGAATCACGTTTGCTTCATTTAGATGATTGGGAGGAGCTTGATAAGTTTCGTAAGCATCCACTCGCATCTGTTAAAATCACGTACAAAGCACCGCCAAGTAAAAACACACAAGAAATTGTATACCGTGAAACATTCTTTGATGTAAACAATGCGCCATGCATTTGCTTTATCGATCAATTTGCTTATCCAGATAATATTGAACAGGCAACATATTTGAAGGAATTATCAAGCTCTGTGGAGAATTCACCAGCAACGCACGCATTAAAATTACCAGTTGGTGATCTCGTACTTTTAAACAATCTATTTTGGATGCACGGGCGCGCTCCTTTTGAGAAAAATAAAGATTTATATCGCGAGCTTATGCGTCAACGCGGTTGCTTTTCTAAATAATAGATGTGGCGGGTCTTACAATAAGGCCTGCCTTTCCTAATATATAAGGGGGAAGTTATATGTATGATTTTCTAATTATCGGCGGAGGAATTGTTGGCCTTTCAACTGGAATGGCGTTAACGAAAAGATTTCCTCATGTCAAAATCGCAGTCATCGAAAAAGAAGACGAACTTGCGCATCATCAAACAGGACATAATAGCGGTGTCATCCATTCCGGCATTTACTATAAACCAGGCAGCTATAAAGCAAGATTCGCAAAAGAAGGAAACGCAGCGATGGTAGAGTTCTGCAAAGAAAATGGCATTGCCTATGACATGTGCGGCAAGGTGATTGTAGCGACCGAACAAGAAGAACTTCCTCTTTTACATAACCTGTACGAAAGAGGTCTACAAAATGGACTGAACATTTCTAAAATCAATCAAGGAGAATTAGCGGAAATCGAGCCTCACGTAAAAGGACTGGGAGCCATTCGCGTTCCTTCTTGCGGCATCGCCGATTATAAAGGAGTCAGTCATACATTTGCACGTTTTATAGAGGAGAGCGGAGGAGAAGTGCACTTAGGCACAAAAGCAGAACAAATTTTTGAGCACAAAGACTTCGTGACAATTGAAACAAACAAAGGCGCATTTGAAACGAAATTTCTCATTAACTGCGCTGGACTACATAGCGACCGGATCGCCAAAAAAACAGGAATACTAACAGACATGAAAATCGTCCCGTTCCGAGGCGAATATTACGAACTCGTTCCAGAAAAACGTCACCTCGTCAAACACTTAATTTACCCTGTTCCAAATCCAGACTTTCCGTTTCTTGGTGTTCATTTTACAAGAATGATAAATGGGGACGTACACGCTGGGCCAAATGCAGTCTTAAGCTTCAAACGGGAAGGTTATACAAAAAAAGACTTTGATATAAAAGATTTCATTGAAACAATGACATACGCCGGCTTTTGGAAAATGGCAATGCCAAATATGAAAGAAGGCCTAAAAGAAATGGTCCGCTCTTTCAGCAAACAATCCTTTCTTAAAAGCTTGCAGCGCTTAATACCAGAACTTACAGAGAAAGATATTGTTCCGACTCATGCAGGCGTCAGAGCGCAGGCGATTTTATCGAATGGAAATATGGTAGATGATTTTTGCATTATCCCTGGTATAAATTCCATGCATATTTGTAATGCACCGTCTCCAGCGGCAACAGCGAGTTTGAAAATTGGAGAGGAAATTGTGGGCAAGGTGCCAGATATAATTTTAGACCGGATTTTCTTGTCAAAAGCTACTTTTTGAGGTAGCTTTTTAATTTTTTTTTGGTAAATAACAAAATTTGTTGAATTACGGATATATATTGAGAAACAAGCGATATCTTTGAAAAATAATTAATATAGGAGGGTAATACTCAATATTTCTGTATGAAATAGGATGTATACGGATATTTTCGAAATATTTATGAGGTGTAATTCCTTCTGTGAAAGCGCTTTATTCATTAACATACAATCCATATCGTTAGACAGGGAATTGATTTTATGAAACAATAGTAACAGGTAAGGAGAGGGTGCTTTTCCTTAAGTGCTTCGTATTGAATTTATTCTATAAGAGAAAGTGTGCTTAATGATTTTAAATGAAATAAGGAGCTGTTTTGATTATATGCAACAAAAAAATGATTTAGATTTTGGACCTCAAGATGTAAATGTAGTGAACCCAAAACAAGCCAGGAAAGCCGTTGTCGCTACTGGTATCGGGAATGCGATGGAATGGTTTGACTTTGGATTATATGCGTATTTGGCGGTTATTTTAAGTCAATTATTCTTCTCTGGTGTTCACAATAGTGGCTTACAGCTTGTACTAACATTTGGTACATTTGCTGCTGCCTTCTTAGTGAGGCCGATTGGTGGTATTTTCTTCGGTAGAATTGGTGATAAATATGGCCGAAAGATTGTGCTGAGTACAACGATTATTTTAATGGCACTTTCCACATTATTCATCGCGCTACTACCAACCTACGAACAAATTGGGATTTGGGCACCGATTTTATTATTAGTTGCTCGTATGGTTCAAGGATTTTCCACAGGAGGCGAATATTCAGGAGCGATGGTGTATATCGCTGAATCTTCTCCTGATAAGAAGCGTGGTATACTCGGTAGTGGCCTTGAAATTGGGACGCTTTCTGGTTACATCGCCGCTTCAGTAATTGTTACCGTTTTGACGGTAGTGTTAACAGATGAACAAATGCTTAGCTGGGGATGGCGTATCCCGTTCTTAATTGCTGCACCAATTGGTTTGGTCGGTTTATATTTACGCCGCCATTTAGATGAATCTCCTATATTCCAAGAGATGGAAAAGGCACAAGAGAATTCTGAAGAAGATGAACAATTTTCGTTCATTGATATTTTGAAATATCATAAAAAAGACTTTCTTTTAAGCACAGTAATTGTTGCCTTCTTTAATATTACGAACTATATGATCCTTTCTTATATTCCTTCTTATCTAACACAAGTATTAAAAATCAAAGAAACGACTGGTTTAATCATTATTTCAATTACGATGGCACTCATGATTCCACTGGCGCTTTATTTCGGGAAATTAAGCGATAAAGTTGGTAATAAACGTGTAGTACAATTCGGATTACTCGGTTTGACATTATGTTCAATTCCTGCCTTTTTACTAATCGGCAATGGACATATTGCGGCTATTTTTATAGGTATCTTTATTTTAGGTTTCTTCCTTAGTGTTTATGAAGGAACACTGCCTTCCTTATTACCATCTCTCTTTTTCACAGATGTACGTTATCGTGCACTCTCGATATCATTTAATATCTCCGTATCCATCTTTGGTGGAACAACACCGCTCGTATGTTCATATTTAGTTCATGCTACTGGAAATGCACTAGCACCCGCATTTTATTTAACTGGTGTCAGCTTAATTGGCTTACTTGTATTTAGCCTACTATTTATCACAACGTCAGGTCGCGCACTAAAAGGTTCGTACCCGACTGTAGAAACGAAAAAAGAAGCACACGAAATAGCGAAGCAAGACCCAGAAGAAGCACTTTGGTGGCATGAAGAATCTTTAGGAATTGAAGCAGAGAAACAATCATAATAATGATTGTTTGAATTTTCAATATAAATAGGTTGAAGGTTACTGCATGCAAAATATGAAAGGTGACTATTCGTTCAATTTTGAACGAATAGTCACCTTTTTTTCTTTATTCCTTTTTTATTTGGTTCTGTTGATCAGCTTAAAATTTATACTCTTTTATTAGAAAAATATGGGTATAATCAAATTGTGTAGAAAAATGTGAAACTTGAAAGGGAGGGGATCGTGATGCAGTTAGAACAACAAGATTTGTTCAAAGGGGAAAGAGTTGTTATGGAGCGAAAAGCGAATGCAATGATTGATTTTGAAGAATTTGGTATGAAAAAAATGAAATATAACCCTTTTAGAAAACAGGAAGCAATTGGCGGAAAGTTATATGTAACGAACTATCGGCTTATTTTCAAATCACATGCTATAAATCGTGTAAGAGGGATGTACAGTATCCTACTACCTATGATTCAATCTGTTAAGGATGCGTCTTTTCTTGTGGTTAAGAAAATTGAAGTGTTATCAAAAGATCATACGTACATATTTGTCGTTTGGGGAATTCAAGAGCTTTTAGAGGAAATAGAAAGAGTGAAGAGCAATCTTTCGGTAGAAGAGAAGATGTGGCTAGAAAATATAAGGGAATCTGATGAAGAAAAATGTGGGGAAGGATTAAAGAGATTCAAAGAGATGGAAGAGATTGTGGAAATAATGGAGCACTTGTATTAAAAGTAGTCGGTAAATATACAAAAACAAAAATCCCTCTTATTACAAATATCAAATGTAATAAGAGGGATCTTTTTATGATACAGCTTGCTCTTCTTTTTCTACACGGTGATCTTCCCAACACTCTGTGTTCTGTAAGCCAGGAATAGAATCAGCTTGGAAAACGGGTGTCTTTCCAGCTTTCTTTTGCTTGATATAGTCTGCTAAAGCGGCGTATGCAAATTTACCAAGAAGGGTAATGGCAATTAAATTTGTAAATACCATAAGACCCATAAATAAATCCGCCATATTCCAAACTGTTTGAAGCGTCGCAACGGAGCCGAATACAACCATCGCAACCACCGCAACGCGATAAATCATTAACCATGCTTTACTTTCTTTAATGAATGCAATATTTGTTTCACCATAGTAGTAGTTTCCTAGTAATGAACTAAACGCAAATAAGAAAATAATAATCGCTAAGAAACTGCTTGCCCATGGACCAATTTGTGAACTTAATGCGTTTTGTGTTAACTCAATTCCTTCTAAATTCGCTTGCTTATATACTCCAGAACATAGGACTATAAATGCTGTTGAAGTACATACTAAAAACGTATCAACGAAAACGCCAAGCGCTTGAACAAGTCCTTGTTTTACAGGATGCGAGACATCAGATGTAGCGGCAGCGTTTGGTGAACTACCCATACCCGCTTCCGTGGCGAATAAACCGCGCTGAATACCGAACTTCATTGCTGCCCCAATGCCACCCGCAACTGCTTGATCTAAACCAAATGCACCTTTAAAGATTTCCAAGAACACATCAGGTAATGCATAGAAGTTTTTAATCACAACAAAAACAGCTACGGCGATATAAACAATAGCCATTGGCGGAACAATCGTTTCTGTAATACGTGCAATGCTTTTAATACCACCAAAAATAATAATCGCAACGAGTATAGCCATTGCAATTCCTACGATGTAACGTTCTAACCCAAAAGCATTTTCAAATGCTAATGTTACTGTATTTGCTTGTACAGAGTTGAAAATTAACCCATAAGTAACGGTAATCAGAAGTGAGAACCAAACGCCCATCCAGCGTTTATTTAGCCCCTTTTCCATATAATAAGCGGGACCCCCGCGGAATCCACGCCCGTCTTTTACCTTATAAATTTGTGCAAGCGTACACTCTACAAAACTGGTAGCGGCTCCAATAATCGCGATGAACCACATCCAAAATACTGCACCAGGTCCTCCCATCGAAATCGCTAGTGCTACACCAGCTAAGTTTCCGATACCAATACGAGCTGCTGCACTTAAACAAAATGCTTGGAAAGGAGAGATACTATCCTTCTTCTTTCCTTTTTTGTTAAACCCATTACTGATTAACCGTATCATGTCACCAAAATGGCTAATTTGTACAAATTTTAATTTGAAAGAAAAATAAAGCCCGAGGCCGATTAACATTACAATAAGAATATATGACCATAAAATGTTATTCGTTATCTCAAGAAATCTACTAAAAGTATCGATCATGTAATGCACTTCCTTTTTTAGTTATAAGAAAAGTATATTTTAAAAATATCGTAGAAGCAAATCGAGTGTGGGAGAATGTTGATTTATAAGGGTTTTTAATATTTTTCTGGCTTTTTTGTTTTTTCTGAAATAACTGCATGGATTGGGGGGAGATGGCGAATTTTGTCGTTTGGTCGATATGTTGTGTCGAATCGCTGATATATGATGAGAAACGGTCGATATATTTGGGAAAGCGCTGATATATTTGGGGGAATGGTTGATATCGTTTTATCGATTGATAAAGATGTCTCAGAATTAATAATATCGAAGAATGAACAAAGGATTCTTTGTCTATTCCTTTTCTGTAGAGATGCTGTATAAGTATCGTACGGAAAAAAGGTGTAGAGGGAAATGACTGGGAGAATAAAAAGTTTATTACCTGAACAATCCCTTGATAAACAAGGGATTGTTAGGATGAATTATGATAGTTAAGAGTGCCTTGAACCAGATTTGCGGACAGCTAACGTATCTTTATCAGTCAGCTCAGCTTCAATGTGAGAAGTTTTCGAAGACTCCCCCATGCGCCAATAAGTGATAAAGCTTATCGCAATACAACCAGCTACATAGAAGTAGAAAAGCGATTCGTGTCCAATACTCTTCAGCCATAACGCAATGAACTCAGCCGTTCCGCCGAATACCGCAACAGTGATTGCGTAAGGGAATCCCACGCCAAGGGCACGGATTTCAGTTGGGAAGAGCTCAGCTTTTACAATCGCATTGATAGAAGTATAACCAGTAACAATAATGAGACCGACCATCATAAGTAAGAAAGCAACGATAGGATATGTCGTTTGCTCCATAATTAGGAACAACGGCACTGTCAGTAAAGTTCCCAATATGCCGAAACTAATTAATAGCGGACGGCGTCCAATCCGGTCAGATAACATACCGGCAATCGGTTGAAGTACGACGAATACCAATAGGGCGATAAAGTTAATCCAGCTAACGACTTCCTTAGGAAGACCTACAGTATTCACCATGAACTTTTGTAAATACGTTGTGTACGTATAGAAGGCAACAGTTCCACCGAGCGTTAGCCCGACTACTGTTAATACTGCTTTAGGATGTTTCATTAAAGTTTTAATGGTTCCAGCGCTTTCACGGCTTTTAGAATCCA
Organism: Bacillus pfraonensis; assembly: GCF_050768835.1. Taxonomy (NCBI): domain Bacteria; kingdom Bacillati; phylum Bacillota; class Bacilli; order Caryophanales; family Bacillaceae; genus Bacillus; species Bacillus pfraonensis. Next base: position 97,825 of record NZ_JAHCDO010000005.1, read on the forward strand.
TTTTTGAGAACTGCTCTGATTCATCCATCGTGCGGCGCAGCCACAATACAGCTACTGCTCCCATTGCTCCAATAATGAAGGGAATACGCCAGCCCCAAGATTTCATATCCGGCTCGCTGAGTATTTGCTGGAGAACGATCTGAACACCAAGTGCGACCAGCTGTCCCGCAACAAGTGTTACGTATTGAAAGCTCGAGTAGAAACCACGGCGACCGCTACTAGCCATTTCGGATAAATATGTAGCAGAGGTTCCGTACTCTCCACCTAATGATAATCCTTGAAGTAGACGTGCAAGAACGAGAATAATAGGGGCCATTATACCAATGGTGCTATAACCTGGCGTACAGGCAATGATTAGAGAACCACCAGCCATAATGGTAATAGAAAGCGTCAATGCAGCACGTCGACCATAACGATCCGCATAACGGCCCATCAACAGACTTCCGAGCGGGCGCATCAAGAAGCCAACGGCAAAAATAGCAGCCGTATTAAGCAATTGACTGGTCGGGTCTCCCTTAGGGAAGAACTCGGCCGAGAAATACACGGCGAAAGCAGAATAGACGTACCAGTCGTACCATTCAATCAGATTTCCAACTGAACCTTTGAAGATGTTTCCTGTGATGCGTTTTGTATTTGCGCGATGGGTGGATTGAGCCATGATTAAGATCCTCCTTTGAACAAATTTCTTTTCTACATTTGAAAAACATCATCATGAATTAAAAAAAATGAAAGCGGATTCAATGTAAAAAGAATTATAATATTCTGTCGAATTAATCGCAATATAATGAAAATTTTGTTCTTTTTGTACTTTATGTACATGGACATTTCTATTTTCGAAAAGGCAATTAATTTTTGTTTTTTAGGTATCTAGTTTGTGATAGATACCGTTATTCATGTTCCTTTGATTAAAAAGGAATCCAATTATATCCAAATAAGATTCGTGTTATAAAAAGGTTGATTAATGGTGGATTTTATAATAATAATTAAACAGAAGATTAATATTTTAGAATATTCTTTTAAATAGTAGATGTATATGTCGATAATTTTTTGTTAAAGGGTGTAAACATGAATAAATCGCTTAAATTTTCATTACAAACGAAGATACTCACTTTAATTATTACGCTCATTTTATTTGTTGTTTTTCTTTTGTCAGGAATATTTGTTTACATCCAGTCTGTTGATACGAAACGTCAAGTTGAACAGCTGGCCCTGCAGACGGCTAAATCTATTTCTTTTATGCCAGAGGTTAAAGAAGCATTTCACACTGGTCATTCTAAAAGTTACATCCAACCAATCGCTGAACAAGTTTGTGAGCAATCAGGCGCAGATAATGTAATCGTGGAAGATCGTCATGGCGTTGTCTATTCACACTCCGATCCCGATTGGATTGGTAGAGAAATAGACAATCTGTATAACGATCAAGCACTCAGTTTTGGAGGGTACTATACGCTAGAAGGAACAGGAACAACTGGTCCTGCTTTAATGGCGAAAGCACCGATTATTGTGGATTATGGGGACTATGATCAAGTAGTAGGGGTCGTTACAGTAGAGTTTCTGAAAAAAGGTATCCAGTCCAATATATTGAATCAAACGAAAGAAATTATTCTATTCTCGTTGGCTGTCTTGCTAGTTGGAATAGTTGGAGGGACGCTTTTAGCGCGAAGCATCCGAAAAGATACGCTTGGTCTTGAACCGAATGAAATTGCTTCGTTGTACCGAGAGCGTAATACGATACTGCTATCTATAAAAGAAGGAATCATTGCCATCGACCAAAAAGGGCTCATTACGATGATGAATACTTCTGCGAAGGATATGTTGAGTTTAGATAACGATTATTTACACCGACATATTACGGGAGTTTTTCCAGATTCTCATATGATGAGGGTACTTGAGATGGGGATTATGGAAAACAATCAAGAAATTCAGTTTAAAGATAAAGTGTTCATTTTAAATATGACACCTATAGTGGAAAATAGCCAAACTGTTGGCGTTGTATGTAGCTTCCGAGATAAAACAGAGTTACAAAGATTAATTGATACGATCTCTGAGGTGAGAAAATACTCAGAAGATTTACGTGCTCAAACTCATGAATTCACAAATAAGCTTTTTGTGTTATCAGGTTTACTTCAATTAGGTCATTATGCAGAGGCATTTGAATTTATCCAACAAGAATCTAGCGTTCATCAAAGTCAGAATCATATTTTATTTCATCAAATTCTTGATACAAAAGTACAGGCTATTCTACTCGGGAAATTGGGAACAGCGTCTGAGAAGAAAATTCAGTTCAATATTGAAGGTGATAGCACGCTTAATCCATTGCCAGATCATATTGAAATCTCACATCTTATCACTATCCTTGGAAACATGATTGACAATGCATTTGATGCGGTTAGTAATCAATCGGAAAAATGTGTCTCTTTTTTTGTTACGGATATTGGCAATGATGTTGTCTTTGAAGTGATAGACAGTGGAATAGGTGTGCCAAGTGAAAATATAGATACGATCTTTGAAAAAGGTTTCTCCACGAAAGGAAACAATCGCGGTTACGGATTATCGAATGTGAAAGAAATGGTAGACTCCCTTCAAGGAACGATTGAAATCACTAACTCAAAAAATGGAGGAGCTATTTTTACAATCTATCTTCCTAAGAAATTGGAGGAGAATAGATAAAGTAGGAGGGGGATGTACATATGTTGAAGGTTGCAATTGTAGAAGATGATTTCCGAGTAGCACAAATTCAGGAAGGCTTTTTATCAACAATAAAAGATATAAAAGTGGTAGGGAAAGCATTGAATACCAAAGAAGCAATGGAACTGTTAGAAAAAGAAGAAGTTGATTTACTTTTATTAGATATCTATTTACCAGATGGAAATGGTACAGACTTGTTGCCGAAGATTCACGTAAAGTTTCCAAACGTTGATGTGATTATGGTTACCGCAGCTAATGAAACAAGTATGCTCGAAAAAGCGATTCGAAACGGAGTATGTAATTATTTGATTAAACCTGTTACGCTCGAAAAATTCGTTCGTACTATTGAAGATTATAAGAAAAAGAAGCAACTATTAAATAGCCAGAGTGAAGTCAATCAGCCGTTAGTTGACATGTTTTTTGGTACTGCCCAAACAAACGATACTACTCAGAAAAACTTACCTACAGGTGTTGATCCGCTATCACTGCAAAAGGTAAAAACAATCATACGGGATTTAAAGGGCGGCATTACAATAGAAGAAATGGGAGAACAGATGGGAGCTTCACGAACAACCGCAAGAAGATATTTAGAGTATTTAGTTGCGACGAATGAATGCACAGTAGAGTATACATATGGCATTATCGGGCGTCCAGAACGTAAGTATCGCCTTGTATGAAACGGGGGATAGGAATCATAATCATGAGAAAAAGATCGTTCGCATTCATATGGCTACTTGCAGGGGCGATAGCAGGATGTTCTTTAGAAAAGCCCCAAACTACTAACAAACTAGACATAGACCAAGTGGAATTCGTTGCACCCAATGTTGCAGGTGCAGGGTGGGACTTAACAGCACGAGCGATGCAAAAAACATTGCAAGAAGAGAAAATTTTCACAAAACCAATTGTTGTAACGAACAAAGTAGGCGGCAGCGGTGACGTAGGATGGAAATATACAAAGAAAAAAGGCGGTCATGTACTTGCGATTAATTCGAGCTTACTCATAACGAATCATCTATTAGGTCACAGTAAGCTAACATATAAAGATTTCACACCGATTGCTACTTTAGCGGCCGAATGGGAAGTCGTGGTAGTGTCAAAAGATACTAGCATAAACAACGCAAAAGAGCTAATGGAGAAACTAAAGAAAGGCAAAAATAAGATGAAAATCGGCGTTGCCCCCGGTTTAGGCAATGACGATCACTTATCATTTGTACAAGTAAGTAAAGCATCTGGAATCAACCCTGCGGAGCTTAATTTTTTCGTCTATGAAGATAAAGAGAACGTGATAAATGCTTTAATTGATAAGCAAATTGATGTAGCGACACTAACCTTATCAGAAGCAGAAAAACAATACAAAGCAGGAAAAGTGAAGATATTAGCCGTATCCTCTCCCGAAAGGTTAAAAGAACTACCAGAAGTTCCAACTTGGAAAGAACAAGGGATTGATGTCGTATTTCAACATTGGAAAGGAGTTATGGGACCTCCTGATATGACAGAAGAAGAGGTTGCTTATTGGGATGGGGTTATTGGGAAAATGGTTGGAACAGATACGTGGAAAAGTATTTTGGTGGAGAAGGGATGGGGGAATTTTTATAAGGATAGTGGGGAGACGAGGTTGTTTTTGGAGCAAAAGAGTGAGGTGTATGAGGGATTGATGTATGGTTCGGGGCTGGGGGAATAATGGATAGTATTTCAAATGATAAGGTGTAAAAGTTATTTAATCATACGGTGTAGCGTATGATTTTTCTTTTGTAGATAGTTTGTTAAAATAGTAGTAATTGTAATTAATTGTAACTGTGGGGGTTAAATCCTAAAAATTTGTTTATAAGGTATGAAGAAAACTATATTCTTTTTATAAGTTTGTCCAATTTGTAAAATAGGATATAACTATGTTTGTGTTGTAGAAGAGGAGCGATTGTGTTGAAAAAAATTTGTGAAAAAATTCTAGAATTTCGTGATCAAAGAGATTGGAAACAATACCATAATGAGAAAGATTTGGCCATTTCAATTTCATTGGAAGCAAATGAGTTACTTGAAAATTTTCAATGGAAAAGTAGTGAAGAAGCGCTTGCTACATCTCGACAAAATATAAAGGAAGAGATGGCTGATGTATTTATATATTTAATTCAAATGGCCGACAAAATGAATGTAGATTTGGAGGAAGAAGTTCTTAAAAAGTTAGAGAAGAATGCAAAGAAATATCCGGTTCCTCAAAGAAGAGAAGGAACCGTCAAATAATTATTTATAATATATAAATATAAAACCTAAGCTGGTAACAGCTATCCTTGAATGGAAGACAAATAAGGATTTGGATCTATATTGTTTCTATGTGACAAAGGCTGGAGAAAGTAGGAAAGACCTATTATAGAAATTTAGGATCTTCTAATGTGTCGCTGTATATTGTGTTTGATGGAGATGCACAAGAACCAGTTAAAGAAACGATTCGTATCTATCAACCATAAGAATGAGGAGAATTATGTGAATTATTGTAAATGATGCAATGAAATAAGTTCTTAAAGATATTGTCGAATCTCTAAGAAAATAGTTTTGGACAACATGTGGTGTAGAAACAATGGAGGAGTTGGCTGTGAATTTAAGGAGTAATTTGATGTATACGGTTTAGGGAGAGGAAATAGAAAAATGATTATATATGAAGCAACTAAAAGTGAATTTCTAGAAGATGTATTTCATGATGAATTGGTTACAAATATTTGTAGTAATTATAATGAGAAAATTGGAAAGATAAATGAGAGAGAAGTAAGGGCATGGGATAATTCCATGCAGTATATGTATAGAGTGCTAAGCGATCAAGAAATACCTGATAATGCTGGAGTTGCGATTGAGTTTAAAATTCCCCATACTTCCAAGCGAGTTGATTTTCTTATTACTGGTACTGACAATAATGCTAGTCCATCTGTTGTGATTGTGGAGTTAAAGCAGTGGGGAAGTATTGAAAAAATTGAAGATAAAGAGGCTATTGTTAAAACAGCTATGAATAAGGGGATGGTTGAGACAACTCATCCATCGTACCAAGCCTGGTCTTATGCTGCTTTAATAAAAGACTATAATGAGAATGCACAGCAAGAAAATATGAATCTTTATCCATGTGCATATTTGCATAACTATATTAATTTAGGAGAAGTTGATCCTCTAACTGATTCTATTTATGAGTATTACATTGAAAAAGCTCCTGTTTTTGTTAAAGGTGATTCTGGAAAATTACGTGATTTTATTAAAAGAAATATTGTGTATGGAGATAACAAAGAGAACTTATATAAGATAGAAAAAGGTCGGATAAGACCTTCGAAGTCACTGCAAGATGTGCTCAACAGTATGTTGTTAGGGAATCAAGAATTTATCATGATTGATGGTCAAAAAGTCGTTTATGAAACAGCTCTAAAACTTGCAAATAAGGCAATTCGGACGAATACAAAACAAGTTTTAGTAGTGGAAGGTGGTCCTGGTACAGGGAAATCTGTCTTAGCTATCAATTTATTAGTAGAGGCAACAAATCGTAGCTTAGTAGCTCAGTATGTAACGAAGAATGCAGCACCAAGAAATATATATGCAACGAAGTTAAAACAAAGTTTTCGTAAGGGACATATTGATAATTTATTTAAAGGTTCAGGGAGTTACATAAATGCACCTACAAATGAATTTGATGTTCTTATCGTGGATGAAGCTCATCGACTTAATGAAAAATCTGGCATGTTTAATAATCTAGGAGAGAATCAAATTAAAGAAATTATAAATGCTTCCAAGCTATCTACATTTTTTATAGATGAAAGACAACGAGTTACTTTAAAAGACATAGGTAGTATTAGAGAAATTGAAAATTTCTCACAAGAGATTGGGGCAAATATAACAAAATTAAAACTAGATTCACAATTTCGATGTAACGGATCTGATGGTTATTTGAGTTGGCTTGATGATGTTTTACAAATTCGTGAAACAGCTAATTCTAACTATATCGGTACTAATTATGATTTTCGGGTATATTCAAATCCTAATGACTTAAGAAAAGAAATTGAGTTACTCAATGAAAACAACAATCGCTCCCGATTAGTAGCAGGATATTGCTGGGATTGGATTAAAGAAGGAAAGACAAATACGAATATGCATGACATCGTGTTACCTAATTATAATTTTGGGATGAGTTGGAATTTAAATAATTCTGCAACTTGGGCAATCGATAAAAATTCTATTCATGAGATAGGGTGTATTCATACATGCCAAGGTTTAGAATTTGATTATGTTGGTGTCATTATAGGTGATGATTTAGTCTTTCATGAAGGAGAAGTACTTACAGATTATACGAAACGTGCAAAAACGGACAACTCCTTAAAAGGTTTGAAAAAAATGTTGAAAGAAAAACCCGAGGAAGCTGAAAAACTTGCAGATGAAATTATTAGAAACACATACAGAACTTTAATGACAAGAGGGCAAAAAGGCTGTTTCATTTATTGTACCAATAAAGAATTAGAAGAGTATTTCAAGAAGAGATTTAATGAAATTCAACAAAATTATGGTGTGAATGAATTCTTTAGTAGACCATCTAGCGTGGCGGAGAATAAAGGAGGTTATAAAAAAGAGGGAATAGATCAGTAGACGGAATTGTTTTTTTTATGACTATTTTTAATGTTTTCTTAACTAAAATTGTTTAACCGAAATAGATTAGCAGCTAAATTTGCTGTACTTATCTAGTCTCCATCATCAATCACCCTTTCATTCTATATTTATTTCTATTAGTATAAAGGGGATGAGAATAGTGGGCTAATTAATCTGAAATAGTAAATGAGATAATAACAATGACACAGGTTTGATCCCACTGATTAAAAAACATATTAGTTGTTAAAATATATAGAAGGAATCTTTTGTATGATAGAGTTTCTGTTAAGTCAAGGAGGACGCAATGAAAAAGAATATTTATGTTGTTGGAGCAGTAATTATTGAAGATGAGAAAATTTTATGTGCACAAAGGGGACCATCTAAAGCGCTGCCTCTTAAATGGGAATTTCCAGGTGGGAAAATAGAAGAGGGAGAGTCACCTCAAGAAGCATTGCAACGTGAAATTAATGAAGAAATGCATTGTAAAGTGCAGATTGGTGAAGAAATTGAGTATACTGCTTATGAGTATGATTTTGGTATTGTGCATTTGAAGACTTTTTACTGCAAGCTGATTGAGGGAAGCCCAGTGTTAACTGAGCATGTAGCGATGAAATGGTTATATCCAAATGAACTTGCCTCTTTAGATTGGGCACCTGCTGATATTCCGGCTATTGAGAAGTTATCAAAGGGATCTTTTGTGAAATAATGTTATAAAAAATACATGAAGCTATTCACAGTATGTGGATAGCTTCATGTATTTTTTATAGTAAATTTGCACCCTGAAACAGTGAGTATTACAATTAGTATAAAAATTTGTCAAAAATGGTGATCATATGGAGAATTTTATTCGAAAGTTAGAAGCATCTTTATATAGAGGGTTTATCGATCAAAAATCTAGTCAATCTGGGAATTATAAACCTAAGTTGTTAGTAAACAATGCAAGAAAAAATGAACATGTTTTAACTTCATTGCTGGAAGAGCTTGAAAATAGTACCTCCTTTATTTTTTCAGTCGCTTTTATTACAGAAAGTGGCCTGGCTACTTTAAAATCCCATCTTCTCGATCTGAAGCGAAAAGGAGTTAAAGGGCGAATATTAACATCAACGTTTTTAAATTTTAATCAACCAAAAGTATTTAGAGAACTAATGAAAATAGAAAATGTAGAAGTAAGATTAACAAATTTAGCCGGTTTTCATTCAAAAGGATACATATTTAACCATAAAACTCATTATTCGTTGATTGTTGGAAGTTCTAATTTAACAGCGCATGCGTTAAAAGTAAACTATGAATGGAATGTAAAGCTAACATCGCATGAAAACGGAGAGATTGTTCATCACTTCAAAAGTCAATTTGAAGAAGTGTGGAAAGACGCTCAAACATTAACTACAGAGTGGATTAATAATTACGAAAAAATTTACAAGCAAATTGATAATAAAGTAGCGGATCAAGTTATAGAATTACCTGGTCAATATAGTAATTCTATTGAGGAAGCTTTGAAAGTTGTTCCAAATAAAATGCAACAGGCAGCGCTGCAAGAAATACAGGCTGTTAGAGATGCTGGAAAAGACAAAGGATTGGTTATTTCGGCAACCGGAACGGGTAAAACATACTTGTCAGCATTTGATGTGAGACGTTTTGCACCTAAGCGTATGTTATTTATTGTTCATCGTGAGCAAATATTACTTAAATCAAAATCAGATTTCCAAAAAGTTCTTGGTGGTATTGATAACGATTTTGGAATATTCTCAGGATCGAATAAACAAACAGATGCCAAATATTTATTTGCGACCATTCAGACCATTTCAAAAAAAGATAACTTATCTCAATTTGATCCAGAGGCATTTGATTATATTTTAATAGATGAAGTTCATAAAGCTGGAGCACAGTCTTATCAAGACGTAATTGAGTATTTCAAACCTAAATTTTTAATGGGGATGACCGCTACACCTGAACGGACAGATAACGTCAATATTTATGAGTTATTTGATTACAATGTTGCATATGAAATTCGGTTACAGGAAGCACTTGAAGAAGATATGCTTTGTCCGTTTCATTACTTTGGAGTAACGGATTTTGAATATAATGGGGAAACGATTGATGATACTACAGTTTTATCTAAGCTTGTTACTGAAGAACGCGTAAATCATATAATTGAAAAAGTTCAATACTATGGTTTTTCTGGTGAAAAAGTAACAGGATTGATGTTTTGTAGTCGAAAAGAAGAGGCAGAACAATTATCCCGTGCACTAAACGAAAAGGGTTTCCGCACAGTAGCATTAACAGGGGACCATTCTCAAGAAGAAAGGGCACTTCAAGTAAATCAATTAGAAAACGGAATGCTTGATTATATTTTAACTGTAGATATTTTTAATGAGGGAATTGATATCCCAAGTATTAATCAAGTGGTCATGTTAAGGCAAACTCAATCTAGTATTATTTTTATTCAACAGCTTGGACGGGGACTTCGTAAGCATGATTCCAAAGATTTCGTTACGATCATTGATTTCATTGGTAATTATAAAAACAACTATTTAATTCCAATGGCGCTTTCAGGTGATAAATCACAAAACAAAGACAATATACGTAGACGTACAAATGATACAAGCTATATTAAAGGTATTTCAACGGTTAACTTTGAAGAAATAGCAAAAAAACAAATCTTTAAGGCTATTAATAATAGTAATTTAACTGCATTGAAAATTTTAAAAGAAGCTTATGTTGAGCTAAAAAATAGAATAGGTAGACTCCCATATCTATACGATTTTATATTAAACCACTCTATTGATCCTACTGTACTTGCGGAAGGGTATTCGAACTACTATCAGTTTCTATTAAAAATGAAAGAAGAAGTTCCTGTACTAACAGATTATGAAAATAAAGTTTTAACAATGTTTTCATTAGAAGTATTGAATGGAAAACGTAAACATGAAATTATTTTACTAGATTTGTTATTACGCCAAGAAAAGGTTAACCATGATGAGTATCTTAATTATTTAATAGAATCTAATTGTCAAACAGACGATGCTACCATAGCTTCAGTTCAACGTATTTTTGATTTATCATTCTTTACGCAAAATAGTAAGAAAAAATATGGAGAAAAACCAATTGTTACTTATTCTGAGCATAAAGACTATATGTTTAATGATTCAATCCGTGAGAGTTTAAAGCGAAATAATTATTTTAAAGAAATGATTATTGATATTATTCGAAGTGCAAAAGAAAAAAATGAATTTTATCAATGCGATAAACCGCTTACTTTGTACAAGAAATATTCAAGGAAAGATGCTTGTAAATTATTAAATTGGGATAATGATGAACACTCAACGATGTATGGATATAAAACTAAACATCATACTTGTCCAATATTTATTACGTATCATAAAAAGGATGAGGTAGAGTCTAGTGTGAATTATGGTGATGAGTTTCTCAACCAAGAAGTTCTTAAATGGTATACCAGAAGTAAGAGAACATTGAAGTCCCCAGAAGTCCAAACGATCATTGAGGCAGAAGAAAACAACATTGACATTCACATTTTTGTAAAAAAGGATGATGGTGAGGGGAGTGACTTTTACTATTTAGGTAAAGCAATTCCTGATAAAAAGAGCGTGGAACAAACGGAAATGGAAGATAAGAAGTCTGTTGTTACAATGAATATGATTATGGAGCATGCTGTTGAAAATAAAATTTATTCTTATATTAAGGAAGGACATGCTTTGAGTTGAATTTAAGCGATATGACCATTCATGATAAGAAGCTGCTAAATAATTAATTGATGAAAAGGTCTTCTAACAAATTTATGATAAATTTGTTAGAGGACCTTTTCAAATTTTAGGAATGCTGTATGGATGCGTATAGGAGAATAGGGTTCGTGTTATAATTGAAGAAAAATCCAATCGGAGGAATCCCAATGCCAACCCACAACAAACTAGTCCGCGACCGCATCCCAGAAATAATCAAACACAACGGAAAAACACCAATAACAAGAATACTAAATGATAAAGAATACATAGAAGAAGTAGGCAAGAAAATAGGAGAAGAGTTAACGGAGTATTTAGAAGCAGAAAGTAAAGATCATAAGGTAGAAGAACTAGCCGATCTATTAGAACTCATAAACACACTAGCTCAGCACGAAGGTGTAACACTTGAAGATGTGGAAAAAATACGGGAACAAAAAGCAGAACAACGCGGTGGTTTTCAGGAGCGAATCTTTTTAGTTGAGGTACATGATGACTAAAGTTTAGCTTAACCTTTAAAGCATATATTGGCTTAAAATTGTCCGAATATTTCACAAGCTGTTATAAAATAGATATATAAGATGCGAGAAAGAGCAAGATTTAACGGGGAGGCTTCCAAATGTATACGGACGAAGGAGGAAATTTACAACTAACGAGTCAAGCTCTTCAGATAATGAATAACGGAATTGCGGTTACAAACAATGATGGAACAATCACATTCAGCAATCCAGCATTTTGCAGCATGTTAAACAAAAAGGAAAAAGAAGTAATAGGTAAGCACATATCAATGATTATCCCTAATCGTAAAAAGCTAGTAGTAAATCAAAATGATGGTTTGCATCAGTACGAGTATAAGATTGGCAACCAAGTGTTCATCGCGAATGAATCTCCTGTATATCAGGATGGAAAAGAAGACGGAACAATTGTCATTCTAGAAAACAAGGAAAAAAGCGTGCAGTCCTTAGAAAGGACCATCAGCCGATATGAAAATGCTTTGAATTTACTGTCGGAGTGTATTATAGGGGTGGATGAGCAAGGAATCATCAATTTTTTTAGTGGTGCTTATGCACAATTTTTAGGAATTGATGATCCGAAGGAAGCGATTGGGAAGCATTGTACGGAGGTTGTTGAGAATACGAGGATGCATATTATCGTGAAAACGGGACAGGTGGAAATTGGGCATATTCAGCGAGTTAATAGTCAGAATGTTATTGCAAATCGCATTCCTGTTATGAAGGAAGGGAGGGTTATTGGTGCGATTGGTAAAATCATGTTTCATGATATCCAGCAGTTTAAAGTTTTGGCGGATCAGATTAGCACAATGGAATCGAAGTTATCATACTATCAAACTGAGTTAAAGCGACTGCAAGAAGGAAGGTTTTCGTTTCAAAGTATTGTAGGAGAGAGTGCGAAAATGGAAGAAGTGAAAGCGATGGCTTTGAAGGTTTCGAAAAGCCGGTCTACGGTTTTGATAAGAGGCGAAAGTGGAACGGGAAAGGAGCTTTTTGCTAATGCAGTTCACCATGCGAGCCCGCGTGCTGATGGTGCGTTTATTCGGTTGAATTGTGCTGCGATTCCGAGGGATCTTTTAGAAGCTGAATTGTTCGGGTATGAAGAGGGTGCTTTTACCGGTGCGAAAAAAGGTGGTAAGCCAGGGAAGATTGAGTTGGCTCATAAGGGAACTTTGTTTTTGGACGAGATCGGAGACATGTCTTTGGACATGCAGGTGAAGTTGCTTCGGGTGCTGCAAGAGAAAGAGATTGAAAGAATCGGTGGCACAAAAACTCACAAGATTGATGTCCGCTTTATTGCGGCGACACATCGGAATCTCCGTGAAATGGTGCAAAGGGGAGAGTTTAGAGAGGATTTATATTATAGGCTACATGTGTTTGGAATTGATATTCCTCCGCTAAGAGAGCGAAAGGAAGATATCGTACATTTAACGGAATTTCTAATTCGGAAATTGAATGAGGAGCTTAGTAGTCGTGTTCTTTCATTGGACGGCAGGGTAAGGGACATTTTTATGGAGCATGATTGGCCGGGGAATATTCGGGAGCTAGAGAATGTGCTGGAGAGAGCGATGAATGTTGTGGAAGGAACGGTTATTCAAGTGCAACATCTTCCTGTTTATTTACGGCAAAAGAATTTGGAAGAAGCGCTAAGTTGTGAGGGATATCAAGAGAAGAACGAGATAAGCTATTCACTGCAGGCGGAAGTGGAATCCGCTGAGAAAAGGGTGATTGCGAGGGCTTTGGAAAAGACAGATGGAAATATAAAAGAGGCAGCGGAGCTTTTGGGGATTCATCGGGCCAGCTTATATCGAAAAATAGAAAGATACGGAATGTGATGAAGGGATGTAAAGGGCAAATAGGCCCTTTTTTTGTTTGGTTCACAGTAATACATGCTGTCTCGTTTTTGCGACGCTTTCTTATATATGCGACATGATCGCTACCATTTGTAGCATATATGCGACATGTGAAGGTGGATATGTAAGGGCGATCGGGGAGCTTGTCCTTGAAGGAGTAAGGAAATGGGCAATGAGTCGATTTTTGGCATAACTCTTGCTATATAAAGTGAAACTTTAATCAGTGGGGGTTTTCTTCATCCCCCACTGATTATTAGTTGAACCAATCGGGCTTTTACGGGCAGTTAATCTCCCGCCTATCTTCCTCGCTTCTTTCTAAATCTTGAGGTGGGAGTCTTACTGCCCGTTAATGCGGGATAAATGAAAAGAATTGTAATAGGAAGGGGATGGAATCTAGTGCTAGAGAATCAGAGTTTGCCACATTTTCTTATGCAAAGTATCGACAAGTCGCCTAATAAGGTGTATTTACAATTTGAAGAACAAAGGGTTACGTATGAGGAGCTTTATCACCGAATTACAAGGGCCGCAGCGGGACTTTGTGAACTTGGTATTCAAAAAGGTGACAAGGTTTGTATTATGCTTCATAACAACCCTGAATATCTGGATGTATGGTTTGCTTTATCTTTTATGGGAGCAATTGCGGTGCCTCTTAATGTGCATTTAAAGGGAGAAGGCTTGCGGTATATTGTATCTCACTCTGATTGTAAGTTAATCATCGTTGATAAGGAATTTGTTCCTCAAATTGCTTCTTGTTTACCATTTATACAAAGGGAAATTTGGATTGTTGTTTACGGTAATAATGAAAGCGCAATCATATCGGATAATGGTGAAGAACGACCGGTAATCGGATTGAAAGATGTATTGCATACAAATCATCACTATCTTCCAAATGAATCTGTTTCTTCCTCTTCTATCAACAGTATCCTGTACACCTCTGGAACGACTGGATTACCGAAAGGGGCCATGTTAAGTCATTCTGCTTATGTCCATTCTGCAAAGTCATTCGCTACCTATATGGTTGGCGCAAATTCGCAAGATATTTTATTTACGGCGCTGCCGCTATTTCATATTAATGCTCAAGCTCATACAGTACTCGGTGCGATTTCTTCCAATGCGACGATTGCGCTTGGAAAGAGGTTTAGTGCTTCACGTTTTTGGGATGAAATTCGCAGTCACGGCGCAACGATTTTCAATTCTTTAGGATCTATGATTCCGATTCTTTGTAAGCAACCGGAAAAAGAAAACGATTATGAAAATCCAGCAAGGGTGACAGCTTGTGCCGCTACGCCTAAGGAATTTTGGAAACCGTTTGAGGAGAGGTTTGGCGTTCGGATTGTAGAAGGTTACGGATTAACGGAAACGACAGGGTTTTGCGTAACGAATCCATTGAACGCGAATAAGCCACCTTCTATCGGAAAACCGTATTCCTACGTAGAGACGAAGGTTGTGAATGAAGGTGGAAACGAAGTGCGGACTGGTGAAATCGGAGAGATTTTTATTCGTGCTTTACAAGGAAAAACGTTCATGGACGGTTACTATAAAATGCCGGATAAAACAGAAGAAGCGATGGAAGGAGGATGGTTCCATACTGGGGACCGCGGTTACCAGGACGAGGAAGGCTACTTATACTTTTGCGATCGAATCAAGCAGTGTATTAGAAGGCGCGGAGAAAATATCTCGTCTTGGGAAATTGAAAAGGTCGTGAATAACCATCCGAAAGTGCTTGAATCCGCTGCGATCGGTGTTCCATCAGAAGTGGGAGAAGAGGATGTCAAATTATATGTGATTGTAAAACAAGGGGAAACGCTGTCCCATGAAGAGATTATTGATTGGTGCCAAGAACGCATGGCTTATTTTATGGTGCCACGATACGTTCAGTTCAGTGAGTCTTTCCCAAAAACCGCAACGGAACGGATTCAGAAGTTTAAGCTGCAGGAAGAAGGAATCGGTACTGCGTGGGATCGCGAGCAGGCCGGATATGTCATTAAAAGAACGAGTTAAAGTACCTCATTACATATTGGAAAGAAGGGATTACATTGGAAAATAAGCGAGTTGTTTCATGGTCTAAAGAAAAGGGAATCGCCACTATTATCATTGATAACCCTCCTGTGAATGTACTGAGCTACGCGGTGATTGAGCAAATGACGGAGGTTGTTGATGAAATTGAGAGAGATGATGAAGTCATTGTTGTGCTTCTAACTGGCGCTGGAGAAAAAGCTTTCGTTGCTGGTGGGGACATTAAGTCATTTCCAGAATGGATTGGAAAAGGAAGTGAATATGCAGAGGGAAAAGCATTGTGGCTCCAGAACCCGTTAAATAAAATAGAAAGCCTGCCGAAGCCTGTCATCGCTGCGATTAATGGATTAGCGCTTGGGGGCGGGTGTGAATTAGCCCTATCATGTGATTTACGGATTATGGAAGACCATGCCAAAATCGGTCTTCCGGAAGTGACGCTAGGTTTGTTTCCAGGTGCGGGAGGAACGCAGCGTTTGCCTCGTTTAATAGGAGTTGCGAGGGCAAAAGAAATGATGTTTACTGGTGAACCGCTTAGTGCTGAAGAAGCCCTGCGAGTTGGTTTGGTGAATCATGTTGTTCCGCGCGGCGAAGCGTTGAATAAAGCAAAAGAACTGGCTGCGAAAATGGCTCGATTTTCTCTTCCTGCTTTATCGTTGATGAAGCAATCTATTAATAAGGGATTATCTTATTCTCTTGAAGAAGGATTGAAAGTAGAAGCTGAAAATTTTGGCCATGTCTTTCAAACGAGTGATGTAAAAGAGGGAGTGGGTGCTTTTATAGAAAAGAGAGTACCGCTTTTTCAGCATAAATAAAAAGAATACGATGTCTACCTTTGGTAGGCATCGTAACAACATATGTAAGCGTAAAACAAATTTGGGAGAATTGAGGGGGGACTACAGTTATGGATTTATTGATTGTGTTGTTATCGCTCGGCTTGCTTATATTTGTGGCTTATCGAGGATTCTCGGTCATTTTATTCGCTCCGTTATGTGCTTTGCTAGCGGTGTTTTTGACTGATCCAGCGCACGTTTTACCGTTCTTTTCTAATGTTTTTATGGCGAAGATGGTCGGATTTATAAAATTATACTTTCCTGTGTTTTTGCTTGGAGCGATATTCGGTAAAGTGGTTGAAATCACTGGAATCGCAGAAAAAATCGCGAAAATCATCATCCGTTTTATAGGTGTGAAAAGAGCGATTCTTTCCATCGTGTTAATGGGGGCGATTCTTACATACAGTGGCGTTAGTTTATTTGTCGCAGTATTTGCGATTTATCCATTTGCGGCGCAATTATTTCGTGAAGCAAATATTCCAAAACGTCTTATTCCAGCAACAATTGCATTTAGTGCATTCACGTTCTCTATGGATTCGCTTCCTGGATCACCTCAAATTCAAAATGTGATTCCAACTACGTTCTTTAAAACAGATATTTATGCAGCACCTACATTAGGAATCATTGGAGCATTATTCATTTTTACATGCGGCATGCTGTATTTGGAAAGGTGTAGGAAGAAGGCGGCGGCTAAAGGAGAAGGTTATTTCGGAAAAGGTGATGTCGCTTCTGAAATGGCTGCGACAACTAGCGCGCAAGCGGCACCAACACCGATTGTTTCAGGTGATGCAATTCCAGCTCGTTACTGGTTGGCTTTTCTACCGCTTGTACTAGTTGGAGTGATGAATAAAGTCTTTACAGAATTTATTCCTGTTTGGTATACAAAGGGATTTGATTTTGCGTCCATCGGTTTGAAGGAGTACGGAACAATTGATATGGCACAAGTTGTAGGTATTTGGTCAGTGGAAATCGCACTTCTTATTGGTATACTAAGTGCTATATTATTAAACTTCCAAGCGGTAAAAGAACATTTTCAATCTATTACAAGCGTGGGTGTAAGTGGTTCAATCTTAGCTGCGATGAATACGGCAGCCGAGTATGGATTCGGTGCTGTTATTGCGGCTTTACCTGGCTTTGTTATGATCCAAAATTATTTGACTGGGACATTTTCCAATCCTTTAATCAACGGAGCGGTTATGACAAATATATTATGTGGGCTAACAGGATCAGGATCGGGCGGAATGAGTATAACATTAGGGTTAATGGCAGACAAATATATTGAAGCAGCAGCGAACTTTGGTATTCCATTAGATGTGCTGCATCGCGTCATTGCAATGGCGGCAGGAGGTATGGATACTCTTCCTCATAACGGGGCAGTTATCACTTTACTTGCAGTGACAGGATTAACGCATCGGGAAGCGTATAAAGAGATTTTTGGTATTACGTTAATTAAGACGGCTGCGGTTTTCTTCGTTGTTGGCGTGTATTTGATGTTTTCTATTGTATAAGCGTAAGCAAGCCATCATTTTATGGAGTGATGGCTTGTTTGTGTGTCTATGTATATGAAAAGGCCTTCTTTTAAGCCATTGCCAATATATCATCATAGGAGGCTTAGTTAAGCTGTAATTTTTAAAGTTGTTCCTTTGTTTAATAAGGAAATGGGTTTAACGCAAAGCATGGTAGGTATCATCGCAAACTTTAGTTAATGACGATATAAAAAACAGAATAGATTTAAAATTGGTCTGTAATTTTTGAAAAAATTCCATCTCCCCTCTTGAACTTCCCCTAACGTCACCCTCTACGATAAAAAAAGGGGGGATTCTATGAAAAATACCACAAAAGAAAAAACAAATATCATCATCATGTTACTATTCTCGGCTATTGTAGGCATTTTCTCACCACTACTTATGTACATTACGCTAGCACGTAAAAATGAAGTATACAAATACCATTGTCGAAAAGCTTTCAATTTTCATTTGCTGATATTTCTTTTATTCAATATTAGCTCACGTATAAGCTCAGTTTTATTCTGGATTGTGTTTGTTTTTGAAGTAATCCAAGTAGGAATCGTCGCATGGAAAGTAATCCGTAATGAGCCGTACCGATACCTCATTCGCATTCCGTTATTTAAAGAAGACAAATACGCTATGGAAGGAGAATAAGTGATGAAAACAGAAGTGGAAACAAAGAAAAAGAGAGTTGTTATTGTGATAATGGCTTTTCTTGCTGCTGTTTATTTGATGATGCGAAATAGAAACAATGATCTGTACGATGGTGATGAGGAATATGATAGTTGTGGAAATTCAACTCGAAACAATTTCAAGTTGTTATTGCTTATAGTAATGTTATTCCAGTTTGGGCTGCGACTGAAGAATTATACAGGTATATCGGCAAATGTTTCTGCAATGATTCAACATGCGATTAGAAAACGAAATATTGAGTTGTAAATAAAATTTGAAAAGTAGGTGAAACCATGTCCTGAACTATTAGCGAATTTGCCAGTATAGCTGATGTAACAGTACGAACGCTTCGGTATTATGACAAAATTAATCTATTAAAGGCAGGCGATTATACAGAAGGTGGACACCGTTTATATGTGAAAGATGATTTGTATATATTGCAATAAATTCAAGCGTTGAAGCACTTTGGATTTTCACTAGGAGAGATTCAAAATATCATTTTCCAAAATGATATTCCTAAGGAGAAATTTATGGAGCGAGTCCATTTTCAACGAGAGTTACTTTTGGCAGAACAAGAACGAATTACGAAGGTACTCAAACATATGGATGAAATGGTAGAAGTAGTAGAGAAGGAAGAAAGAATCGATGTATCTTTATTTTGTTCTTTCTTGCAAACATTCATAATGGAAAAGGAAAATAGAGAGTGGTTAGAAGAGCGAGGAATACAAGATGTTGATGATAAGGAACTAAAATTGAAATTCAATCAGCGGTTTATGAGTTTAATTAAGCAGGTAAAGAGATATAAGGAAGAGAAGAAGGATCCATTGCACGCTGATGTTCAAGCGGTTGTGAAAGAGCTTTATCATATAATAGAAGAAATCATTCAAAGTGCAGGTGTATCACAAGCTACCTTTGTAAATATTGCAACACAAGATGATATTCCACTAGCTGAATTCCCTACCCTGTTAACAAAGGAAGAAGAGCAATATTTAAAGGAAGCGATGAAGGGGATTTAGTGATAAAAAGGTACCCTAATGAATCCATACTCCATTTTGAACTGCCCCCCGAATCGTGGACAATAAAAAAGACCATGATTCGGGGGCAGTTCATTTGGTATAGTGATTTTTTAATCATTAACTTGCATAATTCATGTTTTTTATAAATTATCAAACGTCTTAAATATTTTATCTACAACATTATCTGCTGTAATGTCAGTAAGCGGAATACGTTTACTGGTTATTTTTTTTACTCCCCAATAATGCTGATTACTGGCTTCCTGATCTCTTGCAGTGATATGTAAATAGGATTCATTTTCTTGAATATTCATAATATCATTTCGTCGTAGAGGATAATAAAATCTCCAGTGATTAGCTGGAGAGCAGCCAGATTTCCACTCTTGCAGATTATCATATTCGAATTTAGAAAGTCGTATACAAGGAAGGTCCGTTAACCTTTCTAATTCAGATTCTACATTATACAGTTCAATTTCCAGTACATAAATAGGACCATCTCGCCATTCATTTTCCAACTGAATATCATTTTTATTTTGAAATAACACTATGAAGTCTTGAATAAACCAACCCGAAGGACTACTATCCGATTTGTAACGTAAAAATTTATCTACAACATTTATGTAATTACTTTTCTCTGGTCCGATTATTTTACAATAATCTATTAGTTTTTGAACATTTTCATATGACTGATAAACAACATGGAATGCATTCCGAATATTTTCAGCTGAACTCATGATATAATCCCCCATCAATTATTAATTCCGTATGAAACCTAATTTTAACTTTATTATCAATATCGAAAAGGAAATATTCGTCACCATTTATTGATTTCGGAACTTCAATATTCATATTTGTAAAATCTTCGAATCCTTTTCGTTTGAGCAGTGCAATTATATCATTAATAATAACTTGGTAATATGAGTCTGTTACATGTAAGCTTTTTAGCTGAAACAAAATATCCTGCCATGATATATAACCAAACTCAACATTATTCTCTAAAATATTTCGCTTCAAGATATTTTCATAAATTTCTTTACAAGAATGGCGGTCAGCAATAAATAGAAGAATCTTCTTCTTGTGTTTTCCTTTTTGTGACAAAATTCGAGATTCACGGGCTAACTGGTTGATACTTTTTTTCATTTCTTTTTTATTTGTATCTTCGTTATCTTTATTATTTGAAATATCATCATCTGAAGATAATCCACTTATATACTTCACTTCAATCCCTATGATTGTATTTTGAAATTCAATAAGTGCATCAATTTCACCTTCTTGATTATATGGCCAAAATTGTATTTTATCAGCCCAAAATTCACATTTTATATTTCTAATTTTGTCACCAACGAATTTTGGATACACTCCATTTGCAAGTATTTTCCCCATTGCAATAGAAAAAGGGAGGTATCTTAATACCCCAAACACATTTCCAGTCAAATTATCTTCTAGCCGTTCCGTTAAATTTGAACCAGAACGGCTTATTTTTCCTTTTATTTCAGCTATCATTATAATTCCCCTAACATCGTTATTAAACTTCTCTGAATCATATAGAATTCAATAGATAAACAGTTTTTAAAAATATTTTTCATGGATGAGATCCCAATTAAATACATAGTTATTCTTTAATTGAATCAAAGGATTATATGGATTCACTGTATTATATTCTAGTACGGAACTGGCCTTATAAAAAATCCCTAGTGTTTTCAGAATAGCTATCTTGATTTACATAATGTAGATGATTGCTCTCTACTATAAAGAATTCAAAATTATATTGATTAGAATAAACATATTCTTCTAAATTCATAAGATCATTATAAGAAAACTGAAATTGAAAAGATAATCTTTAACTGTTTCGGACATCTCAATCTATTCAATTTTGTTTCTAAATTCTTTCATCTCAAGAGGGAACGTTTTATTAGTATTGAAAATAGGTTTAGTCACCTATATTTTACTAAATAAACGGAATCAAGAGTGTCTTGTCTATAGAAAATATTTGGTCGTTAGGAGCGCATTGATGAAGGTAAACTTTTTGTTTTGTTATCAGCATATATTTCTTAGTCATTATAAAACAATCAACAGTTCTACCTGGTATATTAAGTGTTTTATAATATTCCATTTTTATTTGTTTAAAGCAAGTGCAAATATTTATTTACCATTAAATCCTCGTGATAAGGATCAAATTAATATTATGTTAGAACATGTGAATTTTGTTGCGGATATCAAATTGTTGATTTAAGTAGCATATGAAGAAAGAGAGTAAGGTTTTAGGTTAGTTCCAAGTAGGTTACTGCATATAGTGGGGATTTATAAAATGAATGAAAGAGGGATGAACTCTATGAAAAAGACGTTAATCGTAGAAGAAATATCCCTGTATTTTAGATGAAAAGGTGTTTTCTTTAAACATGGATATTAAGAAAGAAGACAAGGATCTTTTATGCGAATGGACGAAGGAGATTTGTGAGTATCGTCTTCATGTGTATTTTGAAAGAAAAAACATGATATCAAAATGAACTGTTTCCTGAATTGGAAATGTTTATTGGAGGAACAGTATGATTAAGAAAATTTGCTATATACTATTTTAGTGCTAGGAGCATTAATGGGAAGATGAATATTTTTAATCATGTATGAAAGATAGAGTTCAAGAAAAAATAAATTTGTGCAAGTAATTAAAAATTTAAAGGTTTCTAGTCTGAGACATTAATACAAATGAATAGCATATTTCCATCCCCCCCAGTAATCATTACTGGGGTTTCCTATAATAAAACAACCCCTCCCAAGCCCCTTACAACCCCATCCCCACCCCCTCTCAATAAATAAATCACTACAAAGAAACAAAAACAAAACAAAAAAACTACTACAAGCATTCCTTCGAAGTAAAAGTAGTCGTAGTCATTTTTTTTAAAATATAAAATAAACCCGCCAAAATTCCTTCTTCATTCCTATATACATGATGGAACCATCAATTACATATGTTTCATTAAGGGAATGGGAGGCATAAACATGGCAGTATACCGTAATGTACAGGTGAATTTTTGGCAGGATGATTTTGTTTTGGATTTGACGCCGGAGGAGCGGTATTTTTATATTTATTTGCTGACTTGTTCGAAGACGACGCAGTGCGGGATTTATCCGCTTCCGAAGCGTTTGGCGGAGATGGAGACTGGCTATAATCGGGAGACTGTTGAGAAGCTATTGCAGCGCTTTGTTGAGTATGGAAAGATATTATATGATGCGGAGACGAAGGAGTTATGCATCCTAAATTGGCTGCGTTATAACCCGATTACGCATACGAATGTGGAGAAATGTGTATTGCGTGAGCTGAAGACTGTGAAAAGTAAAGAGTTTGTCCAAATGTTTCTTCGGAAGTGTTTGGAGGACGAGATGAGTATTCCGCTACTTTTAGAGCAATTCGGTTCGCCTTATGATGTGTCTGATATTGTTACAGAGGAACTGATTAATCAGTATGGGGCAGAGGAACAATGTGAGGAAGAGGAGGAAGAAACGGGAAACGGTGTATTTCTGTTTTATGAACAGAATTTCGGTAGTTTGTCGCCTTATGTGGCGGAAGAATTAAGTGAGTGGGTGACAGATTTATCGGAGGAGCTAGTTTTAAAAGCACTTCAGATTGCTGTTGAAAATAATAAGCGGACGATTGGTTATGTGAAGGGAATCTTGCGGGAGTGGCATAGAAAAGGCTATATGAAGCTTAGTGAAGTGGAACAAGCAGAAATGAAGTTTCGGAAGAAGGAGCCGCCTGGTATGCAAGAGACGGAGAAGTTTTTGGCGGAGTGTGAAGAGTGGGAGAAGAATACTCCGTCTGAAGAAGAGTTGCAGAAGTTCTTGCAGGAGCATGGGTGGCGGCCATGAGCATTCAAAATATCGAGGCGGAACAGACAGTATTAGGTTCTTTATTGCTTGAGGGAGAACTGATTCAGGAATGTCGTCTCACTGAGCACCATTTTTCTACGGCGGTGCATCAAACGGTATTTCGGTTGATGCGAGAAATAGAGGAAAGTGGACAAAAGGTTGATCTTGTTATGCTCGTTTCTAAGATGAATCCCGACTTTTTGAAGCAAATTGGTGGGATGGAGTATTTTGTAAATATAATTGAAAGCGTTCCTACTACAGCTAACTTCTCATATTATGAGGGGCTTGTTCGGAGTGCGTGGAAAATGAATCAGGCGGGGAGTGCAGCACATAACATGTGTGAACGGCTTCTTGCGGAGAAAGATGAGAAAATAATCGGTGAGACGATTACAGTGCTTTCTAGGCTAGAGGAAGAGGATTGTACGTTAGATTTTGATTTGAAAGATATGTTAGTCGGCCTTTATGAAGAGCTCTATCAAGATACAGAGGAACTAACGGGCATTGAGACAGGTTTTTCAGCACTAAATAAAATGACGTGTGGCTTGCAGGAAGGTGACTTCGTTGTGATTGGGGCACGCCCTTCGATTGGAAAAACGGCGTTTGCCTTAAATATTGCGCTTCATGCGGCGAAATCGGATGCGGCAGTTGGATTGTTTTCTCTAGAGATGAGCAATAAGCAATTGCTGAAACGAATGCTTTCTTGTTTGGGCGGTGTATCAGGAGAACGGCTGAAAAATCCGAAGCATCGTTTTACGATAGACGATTGGGGGAGAATGAGCCGGGTCTTTGCAGAGATTGGGGATCTGCCCATGGAAATCTATGATAAGGCCGGCGTTACAACGCAAGAGATTTGGATGCAAGTGCGCAAGTTAAAACGAAAGTATGAGGATAAAAAGCTGCTTGTGATGATTGATTATTTGCAGCTTATTACAGGTGATTCAAATTATAGAGGAAACAGGTTTCAAGAAATGAGTGAAATTTCCCGTAAACTGAAGTTAATGGCACGTGATTTAAATGTGTGCGTTGTAGCGCTATCGCAACTCTCCCGCGGAGTGGATTCACGTCAAGATAAGCGTCCGTTTTTATCTGACTTAAGAGAGACAGGGCAGATTGAGCAGGATGCGGATTTGATTATGCTTATGTACCGAGAAGATTATTATGATAAAGAGACGGAGCATAAAGATATTACAGAAATTCAAGTTGCGAAGCATCGGAACGGACCGATTGGGACGATGAAACTGAGATTTTTGAAGGAGTTTGGGAAGTTTGTGGAGAGGGAAGGCTAGACTTGTTTTTGAGGTTTTTAACAGTACCCGGAAAGAAGTCCACTTCCTCAAGCACGTGCAGGACATAGTCTGGTGGTAGGGAGGGATGAATGTTAGTCGTGCACAGCGCGAAATTCTCGTCTCCTTTTTCTGTAAATTCATGTATACTAGTGGTAGAAAAAGAACATACATTCGTACGTTTGTTTTTATGAATTTGAAACACAAGTAATGAAAAAGAGGAAGGTGATGACAATGTTGCTAAGCCAAAAATATGAAATATTTCTAACAAAAGGACAGAAAGAAATGTTAGAACGGTGGCTGGAGAAACCGTAAAATGATTGATTTCTATGTACAACTATGCCGTGTTATTTTTAAAAGGTATAAGGGTCTAGTTAAATATATTAGTTAACGTTTAATGAGATTAATATGATTTTACATGCGCCATTCATGGGGGCGGGAATTTATAGTCACAATATTGATAATAAACCGTTCAAAGTCAAGAAGGTAACCATGATTCTAGTAAGTAGTGCAATATCAGCAGCAAATATTTTATCGAATGCCATGGAAATCCTATACTATAAATTAGTAATAGAATAATAGTAATAGAAATAACTAAAAGTATAGTTCCGGAGATACGCCATAAGCTTCTTTTATGAATCTTTCCTGATTTGGCCTTTACTAATTGATAAATAAAGGTTCTGGTGCAAGATTACCATTAAATTCTCTTATATCATTGTTATGATAGAAGGGGTATGTTAATGTATTGAAGGGGGTGGTTTTATGAAGTTTGGTAAAAAAGGATTATTGATTGCAGCAAGTTTAAGTCTTTTTGCTTTATCTGCGTGTGGAAAATCTGCAAAAGAAACAGTCGTTTCTTCAACAGAAAGCATTTTAAATGCAAAACAAATGGAATCAAGCGGTTCAGTTTCTTTTAAATTCGATTCTAATGCGAAAGATATGAAACCAGAAGATAAAGCGGCAATGGATATGTTAAAAAACGTATCAATTACAGTTGATTCAAAAACAGATAAAGATGCAAAAAAAGATGAAATAACAATTGGTGCAAATATTAAAACAGATGGAATGAAAATGGATATATCGATTCCAATGTTTATGGATGAAGGGAAAAAGGCTTTATATGTAAAAGCGAATAATGTAAAATCACTATTACAATTAGCTGGTATTCCTGGTGATAGTTTTTCTACGCTAGAAGGAAAAGTTATCAAAATGGATATGAAAGATTTAGGAGAAGTAGATACAAAAGAATCTATGGAAATCCAAGAGAAAGTACAGAAAGCGTTATTAGATGCAATCAAAGCGCTTCCTGAAGACAAATTTACAGAAGAAAAAGATACATATACTGTGAAATTAACAGGTAAAGATTTAAAAACAGTGATTGAAAAGGTATTTGATGAAATGTCTAAAATGGAAAACTTCACTGGAACAAAACAAGAAATTGCAGACTTTAAGAAAGAATTAAAAAATGCAAATTTTGGTAAATCTTCTGTTTCTTTAATTTATACAATGGATGGAAACACAATTAAAAAGCAGGATGCAGCAGTTCATATCGAAGTGAAAAATCCTAAAGATGAAAATGAAACAATTAAATTTGATATGAATATTCATTCTAATATCAAATCTATCGATAAACCAATCAAATTCACATTCGATACTTCTGAAAAGAACATTGTTCCAATGGATGAGTTGCAAAAAATGATTGGTGAATTTATGAATCAATCCATGATGAATGGTGGAATGGATGGCGGGGAAGTAACTCCTCAACCAGCTCCAACAGAACCTGCAGCATAAAAAAGAGCATTTAAGGGACATAGCCACATCGATATAAGATAAGAAATATAATATTTCATTTTATCACACAAAAATGCGAACGGATTCAATGATGAAGTTTGTTTAAATATTATTGCTGTTCTCAGATAGGTAATTTGTGATATGTTGCGTTTTTTTATGTAGGGAACAAAAACCACTATGCTGTAGCATAGTGGTTTTGTTTTGTTTGAAATATATGTAGCCAAGTAAACAAAAAATTGCTAGATAGGGTATTTTTGCCTATCCTCCGAAAAGGGGGGAGACAAAATATACCCATATTTCTATAACAAATTTGCTATTTTTCTTATAAAGGTATATTCGTCAACGAACATATTATTCTATTTTTCCTGCCTGGCGTAGATGTTCTTCCAGAAGTTCATATAAACTTGGATCACCACATGTACGTGTTGGGTCATTGTTTATACGTGTGAATGTACCACCAACATTCATGTGAATGTTGCCGCTTAATTCATTGAACCATACGTTTAAGGGGACAGGGATTGTTTTCTTTTTCGCTTCTGTTCCTTCCTCCCATTCTGCGATGAATTTTGTGTATGTGTTTTGCATAAGTTGTGGTGTTAAATGTCCGTAAATGTAGTAGTTGTCTTTAATAAAGATATTTTTCTTTTTGCTTCCATTTTTAGCTGTGAAATATGGAAACTTGGAAGTACGGATACCGACAAGTTCAACCGTTTCGATTGTTCGTTGTAAGTCTTTCTCTGTGAAAAACTTCCAGAAGTTACGGAAGATTTGAGCGTGTGATTTTTCCTCCCATTTTATTGTTGCTCCATCTATCGTCATTTCAAAGATTTGCATGTTCATTTTTCATATCTCCTTTATTTAATAGATTGATAGCGGTTACTTATAGGCCGAGTAATTGCTGTTCGATTTGCTGGGCAGTTGTCATATCGTACAGTTTCATTGGTGCTAAAAGGCTAAATGCATGTTGCTTTTCTATTTCGTTTGCTGCAAGTTTTACATCTTGAAATAAGTTCAAATTCATATACATCTCTAGCGTCTTCATTGCTAGAAATTGACTTTTATGCTCCTTGTTATAAAGAAGTTCCTGCAGTGCGTGGATTGCGCTGGCTAAGATTTCTTGTCTCATGTGATTGACTCCTTTTCTATTTTTATATGTAAAAGGGCTTGAGGTCATTATGCAATTTAATCTACTTATATAAATGAATTTATATAATGTATTGGTAAGTGGACATATTGAACTTTTATAGCCCGATTATGTAGTTCTTCGCTAGAGTTAGCAATGTTTATTTGAAATGCTTCTCAAGCATTTTCACTCTTTCTTGTTGCCGTTCTTTCACCTTCTCAGCCTTTATTTCTTCAACTGGATTAGTAGGGAACATGCTAGTCCAAATTGTAAACCATAACAAGAACAACATGCCAAGTACTGATATACATAGCAAAATCATTTGCACACGTTGTGAAGCTATGATGTCTTTTATACGTTTCATTTTATTTCTCGCTTCCGTTTGGCTTGAAATATCATCTCATCTCGGAGATTAATAGCGAGCATATCATGTATTAGTTCTGGTGTTTCTACCATCACATAGACTTGATACTTAGGATTATAGCGGTTTCTCATCGTATGGTGTAAATCATGTCCCATTCTAATCAGTTCCATAGCTAACGATTTCTTATATAGGTTTTTTAATTTTGGCTTTTCCATGTGTAATTCCCCTTTCGTTTTTTGAAGTTGCTGTTTTATCCAATTGATAAAAATGTATAATATAATTTTTATCCTGTCAACGGTAATAATAAAATAAAGATTTTATCCAATTGATTATTTTTTATCCAATCACAAACGATATGTTTTAAAACTAAAATTGATTTTTTCTCCAGTTAATGATAGCATTTGGTTAAACAATGAAATAAAAAATGTATTTCTGGAGAGATTGAAGTGAAAAATGTTTTAGATTATGTTCTGAATTCCAAGAAATTGATGACCGTGAAAGAATTGCGGGAAAAGTTGGACGCATCACAGTCTACTATTTATGCAATGGCGAGGGGGGAAAAGCCAATCCCAGAAAGAATTCAGGAGCGTTTATCCGAAATCTTTAGTATTAGAAAAGAAATGTGGGGAAAAGATTTAATTCCGCCAGCTTTTTATGAATTTATTCTCGAAGATACAGCAAATTTGAATGTACTTGAAAGGGAAATTGTTGCATATGCCCAAAGTGCTTCTAAGCCGAAAAATTATAGCCATCTTGTAGGGGCTCAACCGGCAGGGGATGCAATTACTGAAAAGAACTTCCGGAAAACGATGCGAAAGAGAGTACCTGATAGTATCATTCTGTCTTTTATCAAATCGGATTTGAAAAGAGATTATTTACAAAGAGAAAGCGCTGGCAAAGGGTTTTATGTATGGGGCGTAAGAGCGAGAGTGTATAATCAATGGGTAAAACTGTCTCCGAAAGACGTTATCATGTTTTCAAAAAAGGGGAAATTTTTTCGATGGGGCACAGTTGCGTTGACATTGCATAGCCCTGAGTTATCTCGGACAATTTGGCCGGAGTATGAGGACGAGGATGAACTGTTTGAGTATATGTACTTGCTTAAGGATTTGCATGAAATTGATATAGATGTAAAGGATTATAATAAGCTACTAGGATATTCGTTAAATAATCGTGTGCAAGGTTTCCAAGTTCTTGATATGGAGAAAAGTAGAAAAATCATACAGGCTTATGATTTTAATTCAGAACCTAATGGAAAATCAGTTAAAGAAGAAAATGTAGATAGTAGTGAAAACGAACAAAATTATACAGAGCAAGAAAATGTAAGAGCACATTTATTTGGAAATAGACCAACGGGTGAATGTTGCATGTGTGGAAAACATTTTCCTGTAAAAGGATTAACACCAACTTATATAAAGAAACTTTCCGAATGTGATGCTGAAGAGAAGCAGGATAAAAACGTTGTTGTACCGATGTGCAAGGCGTGTGATGTATGGTTTGAAGAAGGGTATATCACTGTGAATTCTTCGGGACATAAGGATTGCATACAGGATATGAACTTTGAAAAGGTTGTCACAACAGATTTATTAAATGAACTTACGAAAATAAACGGTCAAAAATGTTTTTATTGGAATCAGGAAAATAAGAAGTACTTTGAATGGCACTATCATTATCATAGAATGACAAATTAAACGATATAATAAACTATAACTAACTAGTAAAGAAAATATATTATAAAAAATATTTAGTAGTAAAAAAGGTTCCGTAACGAATGGCCTATCCATTTGTTAGGGGGCCTTTTTTAGTTTTGAGAATGTTGTATGGGAGGTTTGAAGAGAGGGGATATTTTCTTCAGATAGTGTAAGGAATAGACGGGGTACGCAATAGATCATTCACTTTAAGTGGAACTTATATTTATCCCGCATTAACGGGCAGTAATACTCCCACCTCAAAATTCGGCGGGAGCAAAAAAGTTAGGTGGGAGATAAACTGCCCGTAAAAGCCCGATTGGTTCAACTAATAATCAGTGGGGGATGAAGAAAATCCCCACTGATTAAAGTTTCACTTTATATACAAACGAAATAAGATGTAAGGTAGTTCCTACTATTCTTGCACCATAACAATAAAAAAGAGCATTTAAAATGCTCTTTTTTATTTAGGCAAGTGAATGTATATTTTACTCTTTACTTATTTCTGCCTCCCTATCACAACACCACTCACCATATACAAAGCTGAAGCAATATAAAAAATGGTACCAATCGTTAAAAAGTCGACTAGATACCCTGTTAAGATGACGGCTACTGCACCACCAATGGAAGTCCATACATGGTATTTTCCTATTTCATAGCCTGCTTCTTCGCTTTCTACTTTTCGGGCCAGCGATGTCTTTTCTGTGTTTCGTTGCACGGCACCTAAGCAACCCATAATAATTTGTAGAATGTAAACGTGCCAAACTTCTGTAGCAATGGGAAAACAGAGCATTAATACCGCCATAGACCAAGCGTATACAATTAATAATTTTTGATCTCCAAATTTGTCTGAAATCTTCCCAACTAATGGGTATACTAAAGCTGAAGTTAATGCAAATAAACCATATGCCCAGCCGAATTGAGAGAAACTATCTCCAACATTTCGAAGCAGTAGTATGTAAAAGGGGAATACCATACTGCCGGCCATCATGATGATGCTTTGTGAAGTTACAAATCTTTTATAGGTCATTCACGGTACTCCTTATAAAATAAATTTACAAAACGTTCTTGCAGATCGATTTCTTTCTTCTTTTGAAGGAATTCTTCTATACGAGGATATGCCTGCTTAAGTTGCTGCTTCGTTGGATAAGAATAATACGGTAAATAATAACTGCCATTGTGCTTTAAAGTAACATCTATCATCTTTCCTAACACTGCTTTCGTTTTCTTTATTTCACTCTCAGAACGTCCTTGATTAATAAGGAGCACAAGTGCAAACATATCATCTTTTGCATAGGATAAAACAGCATTCTCATTTTTTTCTACATAACGGATTGTAATGTTAAGAAGGTTTAATTCTTCTTTGTTTAATACATTTCGCAAATCATCTATATACGCTGTAAAGTGATTGATAGGTACGAAATATTCTTGTAAAACCTCTGTGCGATTTGGATTTTCGTATTCCATAAAAGTACTATCTGATCGCATCACATTATTTCGCGTTTCATATGTTCCATTTATGCGCTCAATGTAATTCCTTTGTATATCCCAAAATATATTTTTTCCCCAATCACTATACCTTGATAATCCAAGGAAAAGTTTTGGTGCAGCAATAATATTTTCTTCTTTTAATTCGCTGTACTCTTTCCGTTTATTTTGGTTCTCTGCTAAAACATAATTTGTCACATACATTTCTTTTAAAAATGAGGTTGGAGCTACGGAAATACGTGCTAGATGCATTCGAACATTCTCGTCCTTTTTTACCTTTTCTTTAAAATATGATGTATATTCCTTGTAATCTAGCGTTCTCGTTTTCATTTCATATAGTTCGTCTTCGATTAACTTAAGTGTCACATCTAAGATCACGCCGAATAATCCATAACCGCCAATCGCATAAGGAAACAAATCGGCATGTTCTTCTCTGCTTACATTCTGAACCGTACCATCTGCCGTTAACAATCGAAAGGATTCTACCGTATCAATAAGTGCTTCATGACGAATATCGCGTCCATGTACATTTACACTTAATGAACCGCCAACTGTAAAAATATTTTGAGACTGCATCACTTGAACAGCCAGACCATATGGATTTACTTTCCTTTGGATATCATCCCATGTCACACCGCTTTACACGCGAATTCTCTTTTTCTCTGGATCAAACTCTACTATTTGGTGATATCTTTTCATATCAAGCACCGTACCATTTGGATAATAAGTCTGGCCGCCTTGGCTATGCTGCATTCCCGCAATTGAAATTTTCTCACCTGAAGCATTCGCATCTTTCACTAGCGTCTGTAAGGCCTGCTCATCCTCCGCATTTTCAACCCGTGTAATTTTTGTAGGAAGTAATCTGCCCACATCACTTATAACGGGATTGGTTATTCACTTTGTATATGTATATATAGATGTTATGCATAATAATCCGTATACAGTAATACCTATTATTATTGTTCGTTTTTTCAATATACACGCTCCTTTATTTATTATTATATAAGGAATTATAATGTATAAATGAAATTTTTAAATCAAACAATATAGATCAGCTTCTTCTAGCTCTCTAACGCGCAGAATCTTCTTCTATTGGTTTGAGCTGGATTTGAATAATATCATTGGGTGTTAGTCCAAGTGATAGCATTTCCTTTTTAAATGTTTGCCCAGGTTTAACTTTAACAGATATGATACGGTTATCTCTTAATGTATAAAATCGCATGTAATGTGACTTCTGTTCTTTCTCTTGACTCATTCGTGTTTCCTCCAATGGATATACCTTGTGTAATCATTCATATACTAAACCTACAGTATCTATCTTAATATTTTCTTAAATTATGTAATGTTTGTTGATAATTCAAAGGTGAACCTGTAAGGAAAAGAAATACACCTTTTGCTTGCAAAAAACATCTATCTGCACGAAAATAAAAGAGGTAAGAGTTGTAAAAAATGTTATAAAATCCAATCAGTATCTTTTAGTGAAGTTTCCCCTATCAATAAAGTTTAAAACATCCTTGTTCAAAGGAGTTTTTTTATACTTTTCTTGCTTAGGGGAGGTCATATCAGTTCTTGAGGAATGTATGGTAGTCTTTTTACCTTTTAATCTTGTTTTATGAAAGTATTAATATATGAAGACAACAATAGAGTATTCATATATAACGAACCGAAGAGAGGAAACTAAATATGAGGATGAGTACGATGAAAAAAATGGTTGGTTTAATCTTCTTAGGTATAGCATTCGTTATTTTTGTTTTTTACTATCAGAATCATTCTAACTCAGGGCGAAAAGAGAAGATATACGTTGAGGATTTTAAAGGGAAAAATGATTCTGATAAAATTCAATCAGCGATCAATAAAGCAAAGGATAATAAAATAAAAACTGTTTTGCTTGATGACAGAAAGTACAAGATTACTTCCCCTATCGTTGTAAAGCAAGGTGTTAAGTTATTATTCGGGTATGGAACGCAGTTCATTGTTGATGGTAACTTCAGAGTGATTGAAATAGAGAAGAATGCTTCAATTGAAGGGGCCTATATTGCCATTGATGATGCGAATTTTAACTCGGAAGTAATCTATTTAGATGGTAAACACAAATATTATAACACTTGGAACAAAACATATATAAAGGATATAAATATTATCAATTGGTCTGAAACGAACAAGGGAACAGGTATATCGTTATACGCTGGTGGAAGAGAACATGAGATTTCTTTTGTTAATTTTGAAAACGTTAAGGTAGTAGGAATGAAGAATGGAGTAAAGTTAAAAGTAGATAGACCGAATTCTGGAGATGCTTGGATAAATGCGAACCGGTTTTTGAATTTCTCTTTAGAGGATTGTGTAAACATGATTTACATGGATAGTCATTCAACGATACCGAATGAGGCGAGTGGGAATCAATTTACTAATTTACAGATACAACCTTCAAGTAAAACAAAAAGTGTTTTGAAGGTGAGCGGACAACACAATGAGTTTCATGGGATGGTGTGGGATTTGAACCAGATCAAGCATGAGAATGCTATTATTGAGCTTACGGATAAGAGTATGGATACGACTATTGATCTTTCTTCTGTGCCTACGAGCAGAACCTCTGATAGGGGACAAGCAAATAAAGTGAAACAGTAATTGTAATGTTCTCTCAATTGGACATTGCGAGCCCCCTATGAGGCAATTATGACGTATAAGTTGAATGGGGCATGATGATATAAAGTGGAGCGTTTTCGAATCCTCTAAGTGGCAGAAGGTGAATCTTAGTTTGTTGTATTCTTATAGTTTAGACGTGTTAATTTGCCCTTGATCATTTATACTCAATTTCCATTTTGTTCCGTTCGGGGAGGTCAACGTCACGGCATTCCCTTTTTGAAATTCTAAATCTCCATATAATGTGCCGCCAGTAGTTGGAAACCATGAGGAGCCATGCTGTAAAGATGATTTTGCGAATATTCGATTTATACGAAATCTCTTGTGATCTTGTGTATATCCGCTTAGTGTTAGTTTAACTTTATACAACGTAGTTGCTCTTACGTCTGAAATTACGGTGTTTCCAACATTAAACTGGAGATCTTTAGCAACCTCCCATGGTCCGTTTAGGCTCCGCTGATATTCGATTAAAATACGACTTGGACTTTCATTCCATCCAAAATAGATACCAATACAATTCAGCATTTTAATAGGCTGCTTGAAAAAATCTAACTCGATTACAATTGGTTGAGTGCTAGGAACATCTAGGTAATTCACACTTTGTTCATCGAGTAGGTTAAAACAATTATTAATATGTCCCCCATAAGGGGCTTTTCCAGAAAGTTGGCGTATTGTATAGCGGGTATTTGCGTTTACTAAGATATCATCTTGATTTCCAACTAGATGTGCTTTTCCTAATGCAAGGGGAGGGTATATAGGAAGAGATTCTTCATGTGGTGAGGTAAAATGGTTGTATAGGCCACGATCAAGAATAGATGTGGAGGCTTGATTTGAGAATAGATAGTTATGATGAGAAGTGGAAGAAAATTCGATAACGAGAGGAGGAGTATCCATACGAAAGACGTCCCATATTACTCCATCAAACATATTATAGGCACCGGAGCATCGGATTACTTTCTTTGTTTGTTTCCGGCATTGTACTTGGATTCCGGTAAAGGTGTTCCCAGAAATTTCGTAAGGTAATTCACCATTTCCTACAATCTCGATACCGTACTGACAACCATCTATGAAAATAGAATGGAAGGAGTTTGCATTAATCCAGCAAGGATTGTTTATATCCTCGAGCTTTTCTGTTTTTAAATAGATAGCCGTATGAAAGTTTGTGATTTGGATTGAGTGTGCCTTAACGAAACTTATGAAATCCCATGCTTTTGTGCAAGAGAAATGAATTGCGATACCTTGGTAAGTGGTTGTACGGTTTATGATATTCAAATTTGATATAGAAGTGTGATTATGAATTTCTATTTGCTGGGCACCGGAAAGAAAAAGAACGGATGAGTTAAAGCTATTATCCACGATTTCAATTGAACCACCAGAGATTGAAGAGTTTTTTTGAAGCTCGAACACTTGGAAATTCCCTTTGACGATTAATGTTACAGTGGGATCCATTTCAAGGTGTACATTCGATTTCATAACAATAGGAGAGGATATGGTGTATTGTTTCTTCCCGGTGATAACAACTTTGGAATAATTGTTGGTCACGCAATAATCAATGGCTTCTTGAATAGCTTGGGAATTATTTGGTAAATCTGGACTGGCACCAAAACAATCAATATGAACAATACTTTGATTTTGGCAGTCTTCAGCAAAGTTAAGAGGTTCTGTCAATTTATAACACTCCTTATATAGTGGAATATTATATAATATGCATGTTTTAGAAAATGCATATCAATATTAAAAAAACAAACGATGATTTCGTTTGTTTTTTTAATATTGATATGTTTCGAGTGTAGAATGAATCATGTTTGAGAGGGAAAAGGATGTTTCTACTTTTTCTCTTGCCGCTTTTCCTAAACTCTTTCTTAAGTCTTGATTGTTATGAAGTAACTGAATTTTTTTGGCGAATTCTTTTTCAGAGTGATGGGAAATGAGAATGCCGGTTTCCTCATCTATAATCGCCTCTTTGATACCACCAACATCTACAGAAATAATAGGGGTTCCAGAAGCCATTGCTTCAAGGACTACCATCGGAAATACTTCTCTTAGGGACGTTAGAAGCAACATGTCCATACTGCAAATAAATTCATAAGGATTAGATGTATTCCCTAAAAGCTTCACCTTATGATTTAACTTGAAATCACGAATCATTCTTTCGATAAAGTCTCGTTCAGGTCCATCTCCAGCAATATAAAACATTACGTTCCCTATATCTTTTAACTCATTTGCAATTTTTAAAAAAAGTTCGTGGTTTTTCTCTTTTGATAATCGGGCTAAAATTCCAATATTGAGGGTTTCTTTAGGTTGTATTTGTTGAAAAGAAAAGTGTTTTATATCAACACCATTGTAAATCGTTCGAATAAGGTCTTTTCTTATACCAAATTGCAGTAATCTCTCCTTCTCGAAGTTACTCACTGCGATAATTCGATTCACATGTTGATTTAACACTTTTTTAAATAGCGCAGGGAACTTTTTTTCGAGTATTGTAACATTATGTTTTGTATAAACTAGCTTCATTTTTCTTCCCGTGATTTTTTTTATTACGATGGAATACAGTAACATTCTAAGACTATTTGCATGGATCACATTAATGTCCAATTTCATCACTTGTTTACGTAATGTATAGAGGTTAGCAGGGTGATTGTTAAGATGTAAAGGAATAAAATGATGTTTATTATGGATTTGATTATACAACTCACCTGTGGCAGCTGCTGAATAAAACGTCATGTTTTCATCTTTGAGATGGTTTTCTAATTTGCAAAAATACATCTCAGCGCCACCTGTTATGAGTTTGTCGGTTAATAGTAGAATATTGCTCATTTTTTATTTCCTCCCACTGGACATAGAAGTAGGTTGATTTCCTCTGTTTTTTTTATATGCATGATAGGCATATTGACTAAAATAAAAGTTAGCTTTTACAAAGTTTAATTTTTCTTGGTTTCGTAACAGTTTCCAATATCGGTAGGCAGCTTTTAATTTATTCCTTGAAGTAGAATTACTTACAATGCGGTAGTTAGATAAAATCTTTTGTAAACCATGGGCTTGATATCCTAGCCGTAATAATATTAACCATAGAGCAGTATCTTCAGGTTGGATAATGGGCATTTCAATTTGTTTAAATTGATGCCTATCTAACATCACTGTTAAACAGCCAATCGTTGTATTTCCTAGCAGATATTTATAATCTACAACTTTCGGTGCATGAATTTTAATATTCATAGAATTTCCTTGTTCGTCAATTAAAGAGTAAGAGGTAAAAGAAAAAGCAAGATTATCTTTTTGCATAAAAGCGACTTGTTCTTCTAGTTTGGTAGGTAACCAGAGATCATCGCTGTCTAGAAAGGCGATATAATCTCCTTGAGCTTCTTTTAATGCTATATTTCTAGCCCTAGCAGCACCAGCATTTTGATCTAAAGTAATAAGTTTAATTCGTGGGTCTTTTTTTATATATTGTTTGATGACATGGACTGAGTCATCTTTTGACTGGTCATCAACGATAATCATTTCCCAGTTAGCATATGATTGAGTCTGAACGGATTCAATGGTTTCTTTTATAAAAGGAGAGCTGTTATAAGAGGGAGTGATAACAGAAACCAATGATTCATTATTTTTTTGTGTGTATATCATAAAAACCAGCCTCTTTTCTTTCATATACAGAAATATATTTTAAAGCAATTGCTAAAAAGGAGAAAAGTGCTTCATTAATCATGAGAGAAAGGGATATCATCTGTAATAAAAAAGCGAAAAGTGTAAGAATAATAAACGGTTTTTCACGATGCAATTTCGTTTTAAAGATCTTGATTAGGAACAGGAATAAAAAAGAAAGGTAAAGAAGAAAGCCAATAATTCCTGCCTCTACTAAGATTTCTAGATATGTATTATGAACATATAGTCTTTCATTATGTTCAAATGCATAATAATCCGAAAAATTAAAGGCGCCGATTCCCAAAAGGGGATGAGACATAAAATAGTGAATCGCCTGTTTCCATAATTCAAATCGACCACTTCCGTTATCAGAAGAAAAGTCATTGATACGGCTGGAAATAATCTGATTCAAATCGATTTGCATAAAAGAACATGCGACGTAGATGGCAACTAGACATAACAGAGCAACAAGTATCATTTTTACCTTTTTTAGAAAATCCGCTAACAGTATATATAAAATGATAACGAGTATTAGGGCGACAATACCGCCCCTGGAAAAAGTAAGAAGGTTGGTAATAATACATAAGATGAATCCAAATGAGTTTTTAAATCCTTTTAAGTGTGTTAAGTAAAAACAAAAAAATAATGTATTATAAAAAATGAAGATGTTTGGGTCATCAAGTAGTCCAATTAATCTTGGATAATCCCTATCTAATAGTAATCCGTAAGAGGTAATCTCAACGCCTGTTGGGGATCCTCCGGTTATCTGCAGTCCAATTATGTACAATAACAAACTCGTAATGTTAAATAGTATTCCGACATTTGTGATGGAAGATTCAATAGCACGGATTGAAGCTTGCTCCATCATATATCTCATGATGAAGTAGCAAATAAGGACAAGGATTACTCCTAGAATGACGCGAATACTTGATTCAGGATACTGTGAAAAAGCACCGCTTAGGCAATAGGTAAAATAAAATAAAAGCAATAAAATTTCATAATGATAAAGAGGGCGAAAGTAAAAGTTTCGAAAGTAAATACAGAAAAAAATGGCTAGAAAAATCATGTAAATTTTTAATGAAAAACCGATGGACAAATTATATTTACTAAGTGTAATAAAAAATAACAAAAGAAAAACTTCTAAAGTAGAAGTATTTCTTTTAATTTGTAATCTTTCCATTCTCCCGTTGTCCCCCGTCTTTTAAATGATTGATATTCTGTTGTTTTTTCTTTCTTATAAAATCTTCAATCAAGTCCCGGATTGTTCGATCAAATAGTAAAACCATCGTAGACATTAAGATAATGGTAGAGAACATGGCTATAAAAGGAAACTTATATAATAAGTAGTGTAATAGGATAAAACTTATCGAAAAGTAGGTTCCATATGGAATAATGACTTTATTTAATACTGCTCTTCTGATTGGATTAGCTAATATATAACCAATCAATGATACGATTTCCATCGTTAAAACAGAAAAAGCTGCTCCCGCTATTGTATAAGTAAGACTCAGATAATAAAAAGACACTAAGCCAATAGAGATGGTTATAAACTGAACAATAGTACGGCGGTTTTGCAGTCCTCTTGTTGTGAGACCATCAGCTATGGCGATGTTAAATCCTTGTAAGACAATAATAAAGGACAATATTTTTAACGGTTGAACCGCAGATCCCCATTTATCTCCAAATAAAATCGTGATTAAATAGGGAGATAAATAGAATAGAGATATTGTCATGCACATCCCAATCAAGGACATAAATTTCATTTGCAGGATATTTAGTTCTGTATGTTTCTTTACCTCCCCATGACTATAATGTTTAAATAACAGTGGGAAAAATGCACCTGCAATAACCCCTGGAATTTGATAGAGGGCTGAGGGGATCCGGTAAGCTACTGCAAAGAGCCCAACAAGTCCTAAGGGAAGTGTTTTTTCTAATACTAATGGACCTAGTTGCGGAGTTAAGATAATAAATAACCCACTCATTAAGAAAGGACTAATATGGATCAGTAATTTTTTTTGAAAAGGGACTTTCCATTGAAATTCCATGTTTTTTCTGAGTAAATACAGACAGTAAATCCCACCGACTAAATAAGAAAAACCATATAAAAAAGCTGTTACATGTATATCCACCTTGAAGCTTATGCACAAGATGGTAAATATGACTAAGATAATGGATGAGAAGATTTTTATAGATGCGATAAATTGCATTCTTTCAGCTAATTGAAAGTAGGTTATTCCGATGCTTTGCAGCACGAGTCCGATGATTAAAGGAATCATTAAACTATACATCATATAAAGAATTTGTTGTTCATGGTAAAAGATATGGATACCGAAAGAAAAAATAATAAATGTTAACAGTAAACATACTACTCGAACTTTTATATAAGAAAAAAATGTAGCATGGAGGTTTTCCTGTTTTGATCCGTCACGAAGGAACGTATTACTAACTCCTAAATCTGTAAAAAAATGCATGACCATGGAAAGAGCTAGTGCTACACTAAATATTCCATAGTTCTTTGAGTTAAAGTAATTTGCCAACAGTATGAGCGTACTTGCATTTAAAACATTAGCTAAAATTGTACTGTAAAGTAAGTGGAATATATTTTTAATAATTGAGTTTGTTTTCTTATTCACTTATTTCTCTCCCAATTTACAACTGTAAAGTTACTTAAGTACAGATGTAGGTTCTTTTCCACTAGATAAAATAGGGTCTTTTTGCTTAAGGTAATAATCATATGTATTCGCAAGACCCTTTTCCAATGAATATATAGGTTGCCAGTCTAATTTTTGAATGCTCTTTTTATTGCAGAGCAAGCTTTCTTTGAGATCACCATCTTTTGCAGGTTGATAAATGGGGGATACATTTTGTTTTCCAATTGATTGAATCATCGAGAATACTTCATTGATACTTGTACAAGTGGATGATGATATATTGAAAGTACCGCTCCCATTATATTTCAATGCTTGAAGATTGGCGCTTGCTACATCGTCTACATAGATAAAATCTCTTGTTTGTAAGCCATCCCCGTAAATAACAGATTGCTCCTTTTGAATTACATGGTTGATGAAAATTGAAATAACTCCGCCCTCGCCGTTTACAGTCTGCCTTGGACCATAAACATTGCTGTATCGAAGAATGACATAGTCTATATCATATAATTCTTTTGCGAGCTTTAAATATTCCTCTGCTGTTTGTTTAGAGACGCCATAAGGTGATAAGGGATGAGTAGGGTGTGAGACTGGAATAGGCATGATTTTCGAATTGCCATATACTGCTGCTGAAGAAGCAAATATAATCTTTTTAACACCATATTTCTGAGAGAGCTTTATGATATTTGTTGAACCTATTATATTGATTCTTGCATCATTTGTTATATTTGAAACGGAGTTTTGTACGCTAATTTGTGCAGCTTGATGAATTACAAAGTCAGGCTTAAATGTTTTCATCGCTTTTTCTAATGCTCCTTCATCTTCTACGCTATCAAAGAAAGCGATCCCTTTTGAATGAACATTATTTATGGATCCGGTGGATAAGTTATCATACACAGCAACTTCATAATTATGATGAACTAATTTTTCTACAATATGGGATCCGATAAATCCGAAGCCCCCCGTTACTAGCACTTTCTCCATTTTTTCTTCGCCCCTTCAATATTTATCTAGCTCCATTTCCAGTAAATACAATGGCCAATGTTTGACATAAAATCTTGATTTCCATAGTGAATGATCGATGCTGGATATAATATAAGTCAAATGCTAATTTTTCTTCGGGAGTTAAATCATATCCACCATTTACTTGTGCCAACCCTGTTATTCCAGGTGTTACAAGTAAACGATGTTTAAAATTAGGTAATAACTTATCAAACTCTTTATAGAAATATTCTCTTTCAGGTCTAGGGCCAATGAGAGACATATCTCCTTTTAACACGTTAATAAATTGAGGGATTTCATCAATTCTTGTTCTTCTTATAAACGCACCTATTCTTGTAACCCTAGGGTCCTCTTTAGTTGCCCACTGAGGGCCGTTTTTTTCAGCGTCTAAAAACATGGAGCGCAATTTTATTAATTTAAAGCCTCTGCCATCTTTTCCTAGACGCCATTGATAAAAGAAGGGAGAGCCGGTTGATTCAATTGGGATAAGGATGCAAAAAAGAATTAAAATGGGTGATAAAAGTAACAGCATGAATAATGAGACAACAAAATCTACCAGCCGTTTAACAAGAAGGTAAGATGAAGTTGATAGAGGTTTTACTTGTATTTCTACCTGTCTATCAATCTTTATTTTTGGATCCAAAAGTTACCCCCCTTTATGAAATAATGACTGCACCGATTATTTCATGTTTGCTATGTTCGAGTTGTTTTCTTACACTCGCAATTTTTTCTAACTTATCACGACCTTCCTGTATCATTAAAACAACGCCATCACAATGTTTTGCGAGGATTTGTGCATCTGGAGTGTTTAGGAAATCGGATGTGTGAAATAGAATGATATCAAAATGCTCTTTCCACTCCTCAATTAGGATTGGGAAGGTCTCTAATGTTAACAATGTCATTGGCTCATAAAGGTCTTCACCTGTAGATAAACAAGATAGATAATCCGTTATTTCTATTGCAGTATCCTTATTTTGCTCTCTTAAAAGTAAGTTGCTTAGGCCAAATGAATGATCGATATGAAACACATGGTGTAAAGAAGGTTGACGCAGATTCGCATCCACTACCAATACTCGTTTTCGTTGTTCTGAAAAAGCTAGGGCCAAATAAGCAGTAGCATTGGTCATCTTTTGTGTTTGTGCAAGGGAAGTAATCATTAATATTGACTTTTCCTTTTGAAAGCTCGGTTCAATCTGGTTACATATACTATAAAATCGTTCTTTGATGGCGATGTCATGTGGATTAAACAAATATTTCCGCTTAAATTTGATGGTCATTATGTTCACCTCGTTTCATAGAAGGTAAGATTTTATAAGCTGTTTTTTGTTTGTTTTTTCTTTTTTTTGTATGTAAATTCACCCTTCCTAATAACGGGATTCCAAGATGTTCGAGTTCTCGATTGTTGTAAGTGGAATCATCAAAGTGTTCTCGCAGCATTGCCATGCCAATTCCGGCAAAAAAGCTGATTATGATGGAAATAGCTATAATGAATTTGGGCTTTGGAAAAAGTAGTTCAGCTTCTTCTGTCATCTCGGAATTATTAAGAATATTAAGTTGATTTGCATTTGCATAGTTTTTAAATTTAGATATGGATTGATTTACGACAGATTGTGCAATTTTTTTAGCTAATTGTGGATTGGAATCTTTCACTGAAATTGTAATAATCTGTGAATCATTTCTATTCGTAACGGAAACCTGTTTAAGCAAATCATAGCTTGAACGAGTCAGGTTTAACTCTTTTTTTACGCCTATCATGATATATGGGCTTTTTATAATATCCATGTATGACAGAGCGAGCTGCTTGTTATCTTGCACTCTATTTACTGGATTTTCCTCTTTTTCTACGCCTAAAGATCCGGCAAGAACTTGGGTGGAGTACTGATAGATTGGTTTCATAAGGTACATGGATGAAATAATAATGAACCCGTTAGTACAAATTGTCGTAAGTATAATGATTAAGAATCGCCTTTTTAAAACTTGTATAAACTCTTTTATTTTTACTTTTTCATTCATTTAGTTCACCACTTTTTCAATTTAATAGTAGAGTTTTGGCGTAATTTTCCGAATGGGAATTATCACCTTTGATTTTGAAAAGGTCCTTAGCACATTTATACTAGGGCGAAGAATTTTAAACCTAGCATCTGAACAAAAACTGAACAGAATTCTTCTTCTCGAATTTTTACTATGCAGGGCATAGCCACATCGTCATCAAGTTAAGAGTGACAAGGGGTATATGTGAGTGTGTGTTGGAAGTTTCTATGACTACACGAAAGGTGTGCCTAACAAATAAATCAATCAAATGGATACTGGAATAAAAAAGTTCATCATTATGATATTGCATCTTATAAATCTAAA
Source organism: Bacillus pfraonensis (assembly GCF_050768835.1). NCBI lineage: Bacteria > Bacillati > Bacillota > Bacilli > Caryophanales > Bacillaceae > Bacillus > Bacillus pfraonensis. Next base: position 141,147 of record NZ_JAHCDO010000005.1, read on the forward strand.
TAATAAATGATTTTTCTGAATATTTATGGTAAGATTTTGATATAAATTGTATTTTTTTGAAATTAATAGAATTTTTTAGTGTAATTTCACTCTTCACAATGTATTTATCAATCCATAAATGTAGTACATAAATGTTTGGTTTTTTATATGAAGCTTTATTATCTTATCTAGTTAAAAGGAGAATATAATGAATCATTCTATGGATATACAATATTTGTGTGATATCTTATATCAAACATTTCAAGTATCTATTCAATTTGTATCTACAGATGAAAAAATCTTATATAAATCTACTTCTAATGATATTTGCAGTCCTTTTTATTCTTCTAAGGAAGAACAACTTAGTGAACTTTTTCAAGAAAATGACCCCTATAATTTTCCGCTTATGAGAGGAAACAGTTATCTAGAAAATTTCGTTTTCATTCACGTAGTAGACCATGAATCTATAAAAGGAACCTTTGTTATTGGACCTTCTGCATATCCCAAGGTATCAGAAGATATGGCCATTAGACTTATGAATGAATTTGGAAAAAATGCTAGCATACAAGACGGAATTGACTACTATCATTCCATACCTGTAATAAAAAAAATAACTTTAATTGATATAGGAATTTTATTGCATTACATGATTTTTAAAGAAAAGTTAGATGTCGGTGCTGTTTGGAGTGAAAATAAATTATTGGAGAAAACTTCCTATGAAATTGCGAATCCTGATTTATATATTTCAGCCCGTCGTCAAAATAGTCCTAATCATTACGATATAGCATTGGAACGGAAATTTTTCACATGTATTAAAGAAGGGAACAAAGAAAAATTAATACAATATGCATATGCATTTCCGCAAGAAGATGCTGCAATTTCATCAAAAACAAATCAACTAAGAAATCAAAAAAATAATGGCATTATGGCCATTACTCTAGCTACTCGTTATGCGATAGAGGGAAATCTCCCATCAGAAATTGCTTTTTCGCTTAGTTCTCTCTATATGGAGACGATTGAACAGCTAGATAATATGTATTCAGTCAATAGATTAATTGAGGATGCTTTATGCGCTTTTGCTGATCGTGTTAAAGAATATAGTATTCAAAGATATTCGCATACAATTACTACATGTTTAAATCATATTAGCAAAAACATTTATCATGAAATATCTCTCAATAATCTCGCTACGCTGCTTGATATGAATCCTACTTATTTATCTAAATTGTTTAAACAAGAAGTGGGAATCCCTTTTAGTGAATATATTCAAAGGGAACGAGTAGAAGAAGCGAAAAAACTATTAACATTAACTACATATCCACTATCAGATATTTGTGCTTGGCTTAACTTTTACGATCAAAGTTATTTTACAAGAGTGTTCAAAAAAATATGTAATATGACTCCTAGGCAATACCGTGAAAGACATACAGTGGTATAGGATACACTAACTTAATTTACCTCTTCATTTATAAGTAATAATACTTTTGTTTTGAATTTTTTCCATGTGTTAAAAATATATGATCTATTTTTTTATGATTTTGCTAACCATATGAATATAGTAGGGAAATGGATTTTAAATAAAGAATTTATTTGAATAAGTATAAGAATAGAACAAAATAGTTAAGAGATGTTTGCTTTTTCATGTTCGTCCCTTTTAACGTGGATTAAATAAATGTTTGAAATAAAAAAGAATCCCATATTTCTTGTGGGACTCTTTTTTATTTTGTATAGAATTTGTTGACTTTATTATGAAGATTAGTCAAAGGTATAGTTTGAATTGTTTTACCTAACAAAGATATGTCATGTGATTTGCATTTTCTCGTTTCCCTTATATTAAATTCCTTGTGTCATATTTGAAAGATTTTAAAAATTTTTAATCATCGAGTGTTCAATAGTATTTTCATTTATTGTCAAAGCGTGTTATATTTTGTAGCAATAGATAGTTAGAGGAGGCTGGTTTGTGTTCGTATATACCAAAGTGAAATGAGTACATATTAGAAATTTATAATTATTCTGAAATATTAAACACTGTGATAATTCTATGAACAGGAAAATGGAAGGCAAACTATATTTTAATAAAAATCTTTTTGGTAGGAGTAATATGATGAAAAGATATGAGGAGTTTGACTCTCTCAGAGGATTAGCAGCACTTCTTGTAATAATCGGGCATCATATGATGTTATTGCCTGCGTATGAAAATTATCAATATAAGTTAAACAGCCCCTTCATCATTTATTTATTCAAGGAAACTCCTTTACGTCTTGTCTTTAGTAGCGGCAACGAATCTGTTATTCTCTTTTTTGTATTGAGTGGTTTTGTTTTGTATTTATCCATTCATAATGAGAAATTTCATTATGATACATACATAATAAAACGGATTTGCCGAATTTATATACCATATTTAGTAGCAATCAGCATTTCTATTATTGCTAAAATGCTTTTTAGTCATAATGATATGCCATTTATTAGCGATTGGTTTAGTAAATCATGGACGGCTGAAGATACACTCGTTTTATTCTTACAACATCTTGTTTTTATCGGTGAATATAACACGGACGCATATAATAATGTTATATGGTCTCTTGTTCATGAAATGAGAATTTCGATTGTATTTCCATTTCTGACTTTCTTTTTTGTTCGAAAAAAGCTCAGATATTCCTTATTGTGGTTTATAATTTTAAGTCTTTTTTCGACTCTTGGTCTGTATTTGTTTGATTCTGGTAGAAGCATAACTAGTAGTTTTTTAAGCTTTCACTACATCACTCTTTTTTTTATGGGAGCTCTATTAGCCAAGTATCGTTATTTTATTTTTCATTATGCATTAAAGATGAAAAAAACAGTGAAAATCATATTACTGCTGACCGCAATTATTTGTTTTATGTATGAAGGAATGATTGGCGAAGTGGATTTTTTGAATAACTATATATTGAGAGACTACGTTGTCTCGTTCGGGGTTTGTATAGTGATGATTATGAGTATCTCTTCATGGACATTTAGTGCGTTATTAAGAAGAAAAGTATTTATTTTTCTTGGAAAGATTTCTTACAGTCTTTATTTATATCATCTTGTTTCTTTATTCACAGTTATGTATTTATTTTATGATCAACTACCTACCATATTAGTAGTCTTTCTTTCTTTTTTTCTTTCTTTTTTACTGTCTTCATTAGGATATTTATTTGTTGAAAAACCCTGCATAAAACTTGGGCGGTATTTAACTAGGAGAGGATGAACAGTCCAAAGTTTTCGATTTCCTAAATGGTGTTGAAATTAAATCACAAGAGGAATTAAATGTTATGAAAAAAGCATTAGGTGATTTTCCTAATGATTTTATGAATGCTAAGTTTGTGTATGAGGAACAAATGAAGGCAAAGAGTAAGCAGGAATAATGAGTGATAAAAAGGTTCCTTAACAAACGAAGTGTAAATGTTAAGGAACCTTTTTATATATCCGGAACCCCGTAAGTAAGAGGGGAGGAAATCAACCTCCACTAATTAAAGTTTCGTTCTATTGTACCCCACTCTCCAAAATCGAAAACGTCTTCCTCTCACAATCAATCTCTGCCGTTGCGCCGTAAGGCAAAATAAACTTAGGTTCCGTATGACCGAAGTTTAAATTATAAAGAATCGGCAAATCTTCTAAACGATATTCTTTCATAACTGTTAGAATTTCCTGTTTGTATTCTTCATAATACTTCTCGTCTTTCGGTTTGCCGAAAATGATTCCGTTTAGGTTTTGTAAAATGCCTTGCGCAGCATAATTACGTAACCAATATGTTACGTAATTTGGATCTGGTTTGTCTTCAGATGTTTCAAAAAACAGGATGCTGTTTTCCCAATATTTTTTCTCAGGCCAAAGAATTGTCCCTTTTGTGAACTCGAGTACTTCTATACACCCTCCGATTAAACGACCTTGTTTGATACCTGATCCTTGAAGGAGTTCGTATCCCGTATTTTTTTGCATGGTACGACGTGTATTTTTGTTTGATTCAATCCATTCTAAACGTTCACTCGTCCATTCTGTAGCTGGCACGATTTCCCCAATCGGTTCATTTGAAAAAAGAGTTCGATTTACCATTTCAATTGTATACGGATCCATTTCAACATTTTCAGCAAAATCGGTTAAAATGGCTGGGCCGTAAAAGGAAGAAAGGCCCGCTTTATGACAAAAAAGATGTGAAATGGTCACATCTGAATAGCCCATAAAAATCTTTGGGTTTTCACGTATAATGTCAAAATCAATATAAGGAAGTAAGCGAATGCTATCGGATCCGCCAATATTTGCAATGATGCCTTTAATACTTTCATCTTGAAATGCCGCCATTAAATCTTGTGCACGAGCCTGTGGGTTTTCGTAAGTATATGCCGAACCTTTCAAACTATTTGGCATGGGTATAACCTCAAGGCCAAATACTTCTTCTAATCTTTTTACCCCTTGTTCATAACGCCACCTAAGTTCTGGATCGCCTGCGCCTCCCCAAGAAGGACTAATGGTTGCGACGCGATCACCTCGTTGTAATTTCTTTGGTTTTCTTAACACAGTAACTCCCACCCTTAATCATTCGATTCACTATACAATTCGTATAGCATATGACTCTTTTCGACACTATCCCAAAATCCCCTGCTGTTATTCAAGGACATACCCCGTTTGCTGACTAAGAGTAAATGAAAATCTTAGTTTTAAATTCATCGTTGTAAATCTATTGAACAAGAGCGATTAGAATGCCACCTTTATGGACAACTCATTAGTATTCTATTATGTTCTTCCACTATGTTTAAAATACGAGTCAGGGGTTACTTGATATGCCTACATTTATAAAATTTATAAAAAATAATAAAAAAACTATGTGAAAAGACCGCGTTTTACATAAAAATATACTTTAAGTTGATGGCTGTGTAGTGATACTTGAAATGTAACTGAAAAGTAATAATAATTACATTTTAAGTGGGTTTATTTCATTTAAATAAAAAAGATTACATTTTCGTTACAAAAACTATTGATTATATTTAAATACCATAATATGATTCTGTTTGTGGAAATAAAAACTAAAATTATTCATTATTTGGGGGAAATGGAAAATGAAGAAAACTATTTTACCAGTTTTAATGTCTGCAATGTTTGTAGTTCCTGCAGTATCTCATGCAGAAGAACATGTAGTTTCACAAAATAATACGTATAAAGTTGAGCAAGCTCAAGAAAAGAGTGGCTGGGTTCGAGATAAAGGAGACTGGTATTACTATAATGAAGATGGAACTATGGCTAAAGATTGGAAAAAAATCAATGGCCTTTGGTATTACTTTAATCAAGATGGAATTATGGCTAAATATATGAAAAATATCCAAGGAAATACATATTACTTTAATGATGATGGTGCTATGCAGATAGGATGGAAGAAACTTCAAGGTTCCTTTGGCGGAAAATGGTATTACTTTAACGAAGATGGAGCTATGACTAAAGATTGGAAAAAAATCAATGGCTCTTGGTATTATTTTGAAGAAAATGGTGCCATGGCGACAGGTCAAAAAACTGTTAAGGGAAATACATATTACTTGAATGAAGATGGGGCTATGCAAATAGGATGGAAGAAGCTTCAAGGTTCCTTTGGCGGAAAATGGTATTACTACAATGAAGATGGCTCAATGGCAACAGGTTGGGTAAAAGTGAATGATACATGGTACTACATGAATAAAGATGGTGCAATGCAAACAGGTTGGTTACAAAAAGATGGGGATTGGTATTATTTACAATCTAACGGTGCAATGGCAGTAGGAAAACATTTCATTGATGGAAGATGGTATTCATTCAAAGATAATGGCGTTATGATGTAACAAAAGGTCTTTTAAATTGAATATAGGACACCAGATATGTATTTTAAGATATTTCTATAATAAGAAAAGACACCTAACAGTCTGAAAGCTTGCCTTTTTGGCAAGCTTTTTGTTTAAGTTACTCTTTTTCACCTGGGTTATGAAATGGAAAAAGATTATGTAATTCAAGTAAAAGTCGCCCTGTAGGTTTTACATTCATTGGATTTCCGCTTTGCGCTGTATATTCTGCTAGTCGCCAAGACGGCAAGTCTTCCCCTTCATTTGGTAAATTGTAATCTCCGCCACCTGCATCAGAGAGGCGATATAAAATTTCATTCATAGCGGACCGAGCTATCCAGTACGCGAACAATCCGATCTTTTCAGGTGGGATCTCTGCTTGCACCATTTCTTTTATAATCAAGTCGTTTGTATGAGGTGTTGCTAGTTCATTCGCACGTTGAATCGATCTTTGAACCCAGCTGTCATTATGATATAAGTACATATCTAATGTTTCTTGTAACGGTCTTAAAAAGCGAAAGCTGGCAAGAACAGCTTCTTTTCCTTCAATCTCATCTTTCGCCCAATATTCAGAGGACTCCATGCCAAATTCTTTTAATATTTCGGTTATAGTTTCTTTCGTGGGCTCCTTTTTTAAGTCTTCTAAAAGGGGGATTAAATTATCCTTCATATCATCCATATCCATTCTCCTTTTTATATATTTATTGCACAATTGTTTCACCTTGAATGATCGTTTCTCATTTTCTATTATTCTTAATCTTTACATATATTTTACCATTTCTTGTTCGTTTGGCGGTAATGTGGTGATACATATCGTATTGGTGTGTAGTGTTTAAAGAAATGGAAGTATTATTTGAATAGATGCGATCTTATAAAATTTTGTAGTGAACTTTGGGGGTTCTGACTATTAACTGAACTGGGGCTATTTATTGTTCATAGACCTCTAATATTGATGTGGGGCACTCCACATGAAATCAAATATAAAACAACGGATTACCTGTCAATTTCGACAGGTTTTTTATTGTTTTAGAAGGAATATTATGGTTAATGTCGAATGCTCCTGTTTAGTAGATTGCATAGATAGATTTTAATTCTGATAGCGCAAGGATTACAGAATTTTTAAAGGAGACATATATATGGGATATATTATGGATTTGCGTAATTTAGTTGGAAGTAGACCTTTAATTATGGTCGGAGCGTGTGTACTTGTTATAGATTATGAGCAACGAGTTTTATTGCAACTTCGAAAAGATAATGGATGTTGGGGACTGATTGGGGGAGCGATGGAGTTAGGAGAAACACTTGAACAAGTAGCGCATAGAGAATTGTTTGAAGAAACAGGACTAACGGCTGAGAATCTTAAATTGATTCATACATATTCAGGGGAAGCTTTTTATTATCAATATCCTCATGGTGATGAAGTCTATAATGTTGTGACGGCTTTTGAATGTAAAGAATATAACGGTTATTTAAGTCATGATAAGAATGAGTCAACAAACCTTCAATTTTTTTCTTTATATGATTTGCCAAAAAATATAAGCCCACCAGATAGACCTGTACTCGAAGATTATAAATTAAAATATACTTTATCCCGCATGAACGGGCAGTAAGATCTCTACTTCAAAATTCAGCGAGAGCAAAGAATTTGGGTGCATGTAAAAGCTAGATTGGTGAAGAAAAAGGTTTGATAGTTCAATTCAATAATGTTGGAATAGAAGGTGATTCTAATGGGGATTTTTATTCTTAATCGTTTTAATGGAGTTGAGAAATATGAAATTTCTGAAGCGAAAATCTATGCGGTTAAAAAAGACGAGAATGACATAATGGTATGGCTTGAAGTAGAAACAAAGGAAGAGCCAATCCAATCACTACCCGATACAGCGGATTGTAAAATGAATCCAAGTGGAGAGATAACAATTTATCTGGATCACTTAAATCTTGAAAATTTTGAAGAACAACAATTTACTATTTCAAAAGGGTATGATAAAGACAGCAACGATTTGGTAGCAAGACTATATTATTTTGAACATCAAGGTGTTAATAGTAATATGTTGAAAATGAAATACAAAGGAAACGGAATTTTTGATATCCATTGGACAGGTGTAACCACGGATATCTCTTATTATGATGGAAGTAAGCCAGATACTACTATTGAAGTTGTGGGAGAATTTATTTTTGAAGAATATAAGGAATGGTTATAAAGGGATAATCACAAATATATTAGGGGAATTCGGAAACGGATTCTCTTTTATTTTTCTCTGAATATGTAACGGAATTTTATAAAAAAGACACTCTTATGAGTTTCTAAAATAATGATTGTTTTAAATCAAAATGATTAGTTGGTGAGGCGGAATCGGCCCTCTTATACGTCTTTTTCAAACTATGAAAAGCAATGATTCTACCTCTATCGTATGCTAAGGTATGGTGATGCAGCACTGCTACCTTGTTGTGGTAAATAGAAATTCAAAATTTGCTTTATACAATCAAGTCGATTATCAAGCAATTGTTAACGAACCTGTCATATTATATCAAAATGAAAAAGATTGAGAAAACTTTCGTTGATTAAAGTTTCACTTTATAAACATTTGGTATACTATTATTATATTAATATGATAATACATTTTTAGATTTGTATATATATCCAACTTGATTTTCCGACATATATATCCATTTTGATTTTCAAGCACCTAAGTCGCGGCTATGAAAACAAAAGAAGATCTCCACTCGCTTTCTCCTTTTGTTCTCACTTGGCATGGGGCTAAAAAAGGCACTGACCGCTTCTATGCATGGTCGGATGCTCTCTCCCATCTAAAAAGAATGGTTTGATGTTGGTTTTTTAATTTTGATTTATATACATAACAGTTTAATACTCATGAAAGAAAAGGGGACAAAATGATGAGTACGAAAAAAACAGTCGCAATCTCTACAATAGCTTTAGCGATGATGGCAGGGGCTAATACAAGTTATGCCGAAGTTAATGAGGCCGCTCCAACACATGATTCGATTCAGCAACATGCAGAGGAGAAGTTATCAGAACTTAAGCAGGCGTGGCAGCGTGCAGAAGAGCGAGCAGCGGAATTAAAACAAGCAAAGCAACATGTAGAAGAGCGAGCATCAGAGTTAAAACAAGCGAAACAAAATGCGGAAGAAAAAGTAACGGAAGCGAAGCAACATGTAGAAGAACGAGTATCGGAATTGCAACAGACGAAACAGCATGTAGAAGAAAAAGTAGCGGAAGCAAAACAACATAGAGAAGAGCGAGTATCGGAATTGCAACAGACGAAACAACATGTAGAAGAAAAAGTAGCGGAAGTGAAACAACATAGAGAAGAGCGAATATCGGAATTACAACAGGTGAAACAAACTGCAGAAGCGAAATTAACAGAATTACAACAGGCGAAACAAACTGCAGAAGCGAAATTGGCAGAATTAAAACAGACGAAACAAAATGTGGAAGAGAAACTAGCAGAGTTAAAGCAGATTAGGAAAGACGCGGAAGCGAAAATTTCTGAAGCGAAGCAACATAAAGAAGAGGTAGCATCAGACTTAAAACAAATACACGAGACAATCGAAAGTAAATTAGCAGAATTACTCCAGGCGAAACAAGCGATAGAGGGAAAAGTAGTAGAGTTAAAACAAATGAAACAAACGCTGGAAGAGAAAATAGCAGAATTACTCCGTACAAAACACACTGTAGAGGAAGAGAAAATAGCAGATGTGAAACAGACGAAGAAAAAGATAGAAGAGAAATTAAATGAATTAACACGTACGAAACAAGATGTAGAAGCAGAGATAGCGGAATTAAAACAGGCGAAGCAAAATGTAGAAAATAAAGGAAACGAAATAAAACAAACGAGTACGCCTCTTAAAGTGGAAAACGATAAGAGAGAACTTCCTAAAGCTGGGGGAACAGAATCTAATACAACCACTCTAGGAATGTTATCAATTTTAGGTGGAATTTTATTAGCAATGCGAAATAGAATGAAAAAGATGTTTTAATAAAGTGTATGAAAACTGTTTTTTTGCAATAATTTATATTCCTAAGGAGTGTCTCATAAGTCAAATTTTTGACTATGAAACACTCTTTTTTGTTGTTTTATAGATGGATAGGTTAAATTATTCTAGTTTGATGAATCAGAACTATCACCGCCAGTGTCCGAGTCATGACCAACACTTTCGTTTTCACTAGCACTTTTCATAGATGCAGTAACAAAAGTTGCTGTCATCACAGCGTCCATCCACTCTGCTTCGGCATCTTTCGTAGTTATATTAGCGTTTTTATGTCCTGCTGTATCCGTTGTAGAGGAATGTTTTTTAGTTCTTTTCTTCAACTAAGAGTGCGGATTCATACAGTAAGAATTATTTTTTCAATTATTAAATAAGAAAAAATGGACCCATATTATAACTGACAGAGGTATGTTATTATCAGAATAAGGGTTTTACCCTTATTTACTTTTTATAGGAGAGTGTTTAACATGATTATCAAGTTCATTCGTTTACGTTAATTTTAAACACAATTCGTTATGCCCAGCTATTTTTTTCAAAACATGTGGGTTTATTCGAGTGTGTCTTTTTTTATTAACTAAATACGAATGAAATGAGGAGTTAATCATGACTGAAAAGATTATTAAAATTAATGAAATTGATATATGTACAGAGAGCTTTGGTAATTCAGCAGATCCAGCAGTTTTACTGATTATGGGAGCAATGTGTTCAATGGTTTATTGGGATGAGGAATTTTGTCAACAATTAGCTGATACGGGCCGATATGTTATTCGTTATGATAATAGAGATGTCGGACGGTCAACTACTTATGAACCGGGGAGTTCCCACTATACTGTGGTAGATATGGCTGATGATGCGATTGGGGTACTCGATGCATATCATATTGACGAAGCCCATATTGTTGGAATGTCATTAGGTGGAATGATTGCTCAAATTGTAGCCTTAAGGAACCCTCAGAGAGTTCTAAGTATAACTTTGATTGCATCAGGTATTTTTGGTTCTGAAGACAACAACCGGAATTTGCCTCCGATCGATGAGAAGATACTCGCTTACCATGCTAATGCGGCCAAACTAAATTGGTCGGATGAAGAATCTGTTGCAAATTACTTGGTTGCAGGATCAGCTTTACTCTGTGGTTCAAAGCATAAATTCGATGAGAAGAGGGCTAATAAGCAGGTAGAAAAAGAAATAAATAGAGCAAATAATCTACTGAGTATGTTTAATCACTCCCTTCTTAAAGGCGATGATTCTTATGAGGGGAAGTTAAAAGGAATCAATATACCTACTTTGGTTATCCATGGTACAGAAGATACAGTGCTTCCATACGAGCATGGTCTTGCTCTTGTTAATGAAATTCCGCATGCTTTGCTACTAACCCTAGAGGGATCGGGACATGAGATTCACTGCGATGATTGGGATCATATAATCAACGCTATTTCGAACCATACTTCAGTCCTGTAATCATTATAGGAATCGTATAAAACAAAAAACATTTGGAAAAAGGGCTACAATTGAATTTGTAACCCTTTTTTTCTATTAAAAATCAGTTTTGGAACTGTTACTCAGTTAAAGAATACTAATTGCTTCGTTTTCCTGGTTCAATTTCCACATCAGAAAATTTTCCACTCAACAAGTCATGCTCTAGTTGAATCTTCACACCAGCTGTATGACTACATCCTCCGGCACTAGGATAAGTAGTTGCGAATCAATCTGGAACTTGGAAGGTTGTAGAATCATAGGAAAGGATAACGTTTTTTGTAATAAAGTTTAACCGTTTGAAAAATGATTAACCTGAGCATTAAGCTTGCGAAATGAATAACCAAATAACCTGCTCCCTTTATTTTTTGATGGAAGGTTATTTGGTTTTATATTGGTATGAGTAAATTAAGGGTTTCTTAAGAACCTATTAAGAAATAAGTGAGTTTTAGGAACTAGAATAAATTTATCTTAACAGTAAATAAGAGAATTAATGGTTTAAACGGAAGTCCTTAGAGCATGTCAAAAAACTAATAAATAAGTATTTCAGGAGGTTTTTATGAAAAAGAAAATGATTATTGCAATTGGTGCTTCTGCTATAATACTGACTAATTTTGTAGGAAGTATTTATGCAGATTCGAAAACAGAAGTTTCTGTTACAGCTCCCTACAATACAAATCAAATAGCGGAATGGTTAGAAGCGCATGCAAAGCCTTTAAAAACAACTAATCCAACTGCATCTCTTAATGATTTAAAACCACTTAAGAATATGGTAGGATCAGCTTCAATTGTAGTTTAGGTGAAGCTACGCACGGGGCCCATGAAGTTTTTACAATGAAACACCGAATTGTAAATTATTTAGTATCTGAAAAGGGCTTTATCAACTTAGTTTTAGAAGAGGGATGGGATAGAGCTTTGGAACTTGATCGATATGTTCTTACTGGTAAGGGAAACCCAAGCCAACATCTATCACCTGCATTTAACACGAAAGAAATATTAAATCTACTTAGTTGGATTCAGCAATATAATGCTAATCCGAAACATAAATCTAAAGTGCGTGTCATTGGGATGGATATTCAATCAGTAAACGAAAATGTTTATAATAATATAATAGAATATTTAAAAAGAAATAATTCAGATCTTGTGCCTAGAGTAGAAGAGAAGATAAAAGACCTTATTCCTGTAACAAAGGATATGGATACCTTTGGCAGCCTTACGAAAGAAGATAAAGAAAAGTATATTTCAGATGCTAAACAAATCAGTGCTTTATTAGAACAAAATAAAAGTTATCTAAATGGAAAATCCAAAGAGTTCGCATGGATAAAACAAAATGCCCGTATTATTGAACAGTTTACTACAATGTTAGCGTCACCTTCTGATAAACCATCGGATTTTTATTTGAAACATGATATTGCAATGTATGAAAATGCGAAGTGGACTGAAGAACATTTAGGAAAAACCATTGTATGGGGACATAATGGACACGTTTCGAAAACAAATATGATTCCTTTTATATACCCTAAAGTAGCTGGGTAGCGTTTGTCGGAATATTATGGAAAACGGTATGTATCTATTGGAACATCTGTTTATGAAGGACGATATAATGTATATAATAGTAACGGTGAATTTGGCCCATATGGAACATTAAAATCAGATGATCCAAACAGTTATAACTACATCTTTGGACAAGTCAAAAAAGATCAATTTTTTATTGATTTACGTAAGGCAAACGGCGTGACAAAAACTTGGTTAAACGAACAACATCCAATTTTCTCTGGAATAACTACCGAAGGCCCTGATATACCAAAAACTGTTGATATATCATTAGGTAAATCGTTTGATATACTTGTTCAAATTCAAAAAGTGAGTCCATCTCAACTACATCAATAAATTTGTAATAATGTGGCTCAACGAAGTGTAGTATTGATGGTAGTGTTAAGTGTCAAAAGAGTTGTTTAAAAACACTTATTCCATTAAAGGGTCATTTAAAAACCAATAAGGACTTTTCTTTTATTATCAAACTCATTTAGGTACCTAGTATTTTCGTAGCCAGGCTTTTTATGTTTTACGGTTCTTTGATATTAGGGAGAGGAGATGTTTTAGAGTTTATCAACCTGTTCCATAGATAAGGGGAAAAATACCTTTCTTCAAATAACCTGTCAGTTAGTTAAGTAATTACACAAACTCATTTTAACATAATACCCCATTTTCGAATCGTAATTTTCTGAATAGTTGATGTTTAATGGGAATGATAAAAGCCGATTTCCATCGTTAATAGGAGAACGGCTTTTTTTGCGTGGTATTTGTGGTTAAAGTATCCCTAAACGAGTTTATACATCAGAATATCATCTACATATTCATTATCCTTCATTTTAAATTCTTTTATTTTACGGCCTTCTTCAATGAACCCCATTTGTTTGTATAAAGAGATTGCATGATGATTTGTTGAGAAAACTGCTAAACTTACTTTTTCAATGAGTGGATTTTTCTCTGCCCAGTCTAATAAAGCTTGTAGGAGCATTTTTCCAATTCCGAGTCCTCGGTAACTTTTACTGATCATGATTCCAAAGGAACCTGTATGAGACAATCGCTCTTTATTCTCGTTCATAAATACGATCCAGCCCACAACTTCACCATCTTTTTCAGCGACAAGTAAGGTTTCTCTCTCATTCTTCAATACGTTCTGTACCCATTCTCTTTGCTCGGATGATGTTTTTTTAAACTCTTCAGGTAACGAAATGAGAAAGTGGCCTTCAGAAACAACCGATTTCTGGATGTCTAAAGTTGCTTCGGAATCTTCTATTGTTCCTGTACGAATCATGTAACTAACAGTCTCTTTTGAAATTGACAATGATATTCCCCCTTATAAAAATATTTTGTTAATATTCTCTGCCACCCTGATAATCTCCTACTTACATTTTAGAAGGAAGTTTTGAAGTATTGTCGTATCTATTAAGTTGTCATCGGGTTTTAGAAACCTTGGCGATGGAAGGCACAGGTATTTACTTAATATAAGGGAGTGGGAAGATCTATGATTCATAGAGTTGGCCAAATTATGTTGTATGTAAATAACCAAGATAAGGCAGTGGAGTTTTGGACAGAAAAAGTAGGGTTTCGTGTCGTTGCTGAAGAAGATAACGGGCAAGGGATGAGATGGATTGAAATTGCTCCAGCAAAGGGCGCAGAAACAAGCATTATTTTGCAGAATAAGGAATTCATTGCTAAAATGTCACCTGGATTAAATCTTGGGACACCTTCTTTAATGTTTTTCACGGACAATCTCGATGAATTACGTAACGACCTATTAAATAAAAATATTACAGTCGGAAAAATTGTGAATATGCCTTTTGGCAGAGTATTTAACTTTGCTGATTATGAAGAGAATTACTTTGCTGTGATGGAGAAGAAATAAAGTGAAACTTCCATCAGTGGAGGGGCTTTATCCCCCACTGATTATTAGACTTCACGAATCGGGCTTTTACGGGTAGTTATCCTCACCTATCTTCCTCGTTGCTCTCTGAAGCTTGAAGTGGTAGTCTTACTGCCCGTTCATGCGGGATAAATTATCAAAACCTCCTGCTTATTGAACAAAAAGCAGGAGGTTTTCTATGTTTCAGAATCGAAAGGTGTCTTCGGACTCTATAATGATGCCGCCTACGAGTCCACGCCATCGAATGAATCACCGTGACCTGCTGCATCAGAACTATCGCTGTCAGTTCCTGAGTCATGGTCGGTATTTGAATGTTCATTGGCACTTTTCATAGAAGCAGTAAGAAAAGATGCTGTCATCACTGCATTCATCCAATTCGCTTCCGCATCTTTCGTCGCTAGATTAGCATCTTTATGTCCTGCTGAATCTGTTGTGGAAGAATGTTTTTTCAGGTCTTTTTCAACAGCACGATGTTTATTCATTGGTTTTCCAAAAATCTTCATGAGTATCATTAAGATGAAACAGATTACGGATAGGGTGAGGATAAACAAGATGAAGTATAAAGATAAATCTAGTATCTCTGTCATATGTATACCTTCCTTCATTTACTAAGTAAAGTATAAGAATAACAAAAAATTCGGCACTATGAAACAGTGAGTGTATATAGAAACACAAAGAGTAATGGAATTGATCCTGAATCAAGTATTAATTTCCATCTTGAATTAGGGGGGAACATATCTCTGTCGAGTTAGTGAAAATAGCTATATTTGCAAAATACAAAAATCCTCAGATGTGTTTATAGGTTCACACCTGAGGCTAATCTCAGCTACCAGCTAGCCACCTCAACATTCGCTTTTAACCATTTCTCCCAAAGGGGATCTTCTATTTTCAAAAAGCTTAATGACGTGCCTTGCATATCTAAAGAAGTTAGATGGGTACCAACTTTTACAAATCGAATATTCAATCCTTCCAGTTCACATAAACGGCGAATGTCGTTTGCAAATATATATTGTTCCATTAATGGAGTAGCACCTAATCCATTAATCAAGATGGCAAACTTATCACCTTTTTTCCAGCGGTAAATACTTTTGAGTTTATTCATCAGTTCGATCGCCAATTTTTCAGAAGAAGATAAGACTTCTCTCCGGTACCCTTTTTCTCCGTGGATGCCGACTCCATAGAAAACTTCATTGTCTTGCAGTGTAAAAGAAACGTTGTCTTGAGTAGGATTGGTTGCTGGAGAGAGCGCGACTCCTAATGTATGCAGATTACGGATAACAGAATGGCCGATGTCTGTTAATTGTTGTAGTGAATGGCCTTCAAGAGCTGCTGCTCCGAGTATTTTATGAACGAAAATTGTGCCAGCTACTCCTCGTCTTCTTTTATTGAAGGAAGCGTCATCTTCAATGGAAACATCATCATTTACAATGACATGATCAATCAGTCTTCCTTCTTGCTTTGCTAAAGATTCAGCAGTTAGAAAGCTTTCTACGTCAGCTTCGAAGTTTTTAATAATGAATAGGATACTTTTGTCTTTGGGCACAGAGCGAACTGCCGCTACGATTTGTTCTGGTGTAGGGGGAGTGAATATCTCACCGTTGACTGCTGCTGAAAGCATGCCTTTTCCTACATAACCAATATCAGCTGGCTCATGCCCGCTACCACCACCGCTTATGATGACAACATCTTGCTCGATTGCGGCAAGGTCTTTCTGATAAATGATGTTGTATTCTCTGTTATAAGATATTCTATCGCTATGTTCAAAATAAAAGCCATGTAACATATCCTCAACAATATTTTGAACATCATTCATAATTTTTTTCATTGTCTTTCCACCTTATGATTTGTTTGCTGATTGCTTTAGTAACAGGACTAATTGATTGTTTATCATATTTTTCATCATCGAAGACATGATAGACGGATCAATAGCGCAATGATTCTCAATCCAATCTTTTACTGTTCCAACAAAGCCATGACTATAAAAAGAGGCCAGTGTATCTTTTTTTACTTCAGAAATGTCTAATTTACAGCCAATTAATAGCTCATCGATAATTTTGATATATAAGTTTTTCGTATGTTCAAAGAGATAGTAATTAAATGAATTTTGCTCGATTACTTTAAATGCATTTCGGTAGAACCCTTGATTTTGATAAAAGTAATGGAATAATAGGTCGAAAATATTCTCCCATTTTTCATAATCGAGAAAATCTATAATATTTTCTTTCGTTTCTTCTCTATAAATCCAACTTAGCAATTCGAATTTATCTTTAAAATGATAATAAAACGTCTGCCTGCGCATCTGACAATTTACCATAATATCACTCACAGATATTTTATGAAATGGTTCTGTTTCCATTAATTGTTTTAGCGAGTTCGCTATGATTTTTTTGGAAATGATAGAAGAGCTCATGATAATCATCCCTACAAATTTATTCTTTTAATAATAACATCCTATCTCTAAATGAAGAGGGTGTCTTTGGACAAATCGTTCATTTTGTCCGTTTACCATAAAACGCTTTCATTTTACTATAGTTAATAAGAAGGCGCTTTCAAATATATCATAATTCAAAAGAGAATGTATTGTGAGCATGAATAGGTTAACGAAGAATATAACAAAGCTTATAGAGGAGGAATAATAAATGAAAAAAATTATAAATCAACCTGAAACGCTCGTTATGGAGATGTGCAATGGGATGGTTATGGCTCATCCGGAACTAGAGCTTTTGAAAAAGTATAAAGTAATCAAGAAAAAAGAAATGAACGAAGATAAGGTCACTTTAATTAGCGGTGGCGGCAGTGGACATGAACCGGCACATGCGGGGTTAGTAGGAAAAGGAATGCTGGATGCGGCGGTATGCGGAGATGTGTTTGCTTCTCCATCACAAATCCAGGTATATCAAGCAATTAAAGCAACTGCTAGCAAAAAAGGTACGCTGCTAATTATTAAAAATTACAGCGGAGATATTATGAACTTTAAAAATGGAGCTCATTTAGCTACTGAAGACGGAATTCAAGTTGAATATGTCCGCGTAGATGATGATATTGCGGTAGAAGATAGTCTTTATACAGTAGGACGTCGCGGCGTTGCAGGAGTTGTGTTCGTGCATAAGATTGCCGGTGCCGCAGCGGAAGCAGGCATGGATTTAATGCAGGTGAAAGCTGTAGCGGAAAAAGCAGCGGCAAATGTTCGAACAATTGGTCTCGCATTAACTTCCTGCACGGTTCCGGCTAGTGGATCGCCTACTTTTAAACTCGGTGAAGATGAGATGGAATATGGCGTTGGTATCCACGGAGAGCCAGGCAGAAAACGTGAAAAAATTATGACTGCAGATGAACTCGCTTTACGTATGACAAATGATCTTGTGAAAGATTTAGGCCTGGATGATGATGCTGAAATTGCTGTTTTAGTAAATGGTTTTGGCGGCACACCGCTTCAAGAACTATATCTGTTTAACAATGCAGTTACGAGAGAGTTAAGCAAAAGAAATATACGAATTAATAGAGCGTTTGTCGGTAATTACATGACGAGTATTGATATGGCCGGAATTTCTCTAACGGTGATGAAACTGGACGATGAGCTGAAAACATTGCTATCGAAAGAGTGTAATACACCGGCATTTAAAGTAGATGGACCAGTTGAGAGCGTAGAATACATTGATATTGAAGAAAAAGGAGGAGAAAAACCTGTTTCCTTTGAGACGGAAACAGCGGAAGAACACGCGGTCATCAAGAATGAGGTTATCACATTAAATAATATGATGTATCTTGTTGATAAAATGAGCGAAATCATTATTAAGAATGAAGTACCATTCTGCGAGTTGGATACGCATGCAGGTGATGGTGATTTTGGGATGAGTGTTGCGAAAGGATTTAAGCAATTAAAGAGAGAATGGAGCTCGATTTTAAACCAAGAACGTTTAAATATAGGAACATTTTTAGATGCGTGTTCTATGGTAATTATGGAACATTGCGGAGGAGCTTCTGGCCCAATTTGGGGCGGTGCTTTCCGAGCGGCAGGTAAGGCGATAGATGGAAAGATAGAATTAACAGTCCGAGAGTTTGCTGAAATGCTGGAAGCTTCACTAAAAGGGATACAGTCTATTGGTGAGCGCTCTTTCGGAAGAGGAGCAGAGGTAGGCGATAAAACGCTAGTAGATGCACTTGCACCTTGTGTAAATGCTTGGAAAGAAAGTGCTACAACGGGTGCGGATTTTAAAACTGCTTTTGAAAAAGGAGCAGAGGCCGCTGTTAAGGGAGCAGAATATACAAAAGAAATCGTAGCTCGAATGGGCCGCGCTGGTACAGTTGGTGAAAGAAGCTTAGGGTATCCGGATGCTGGTGCTTATGCGCTAGGGGTTATTTTTACGGAGCTTTCTCGTAGCCTAAAATAGTGGCAGTTTGTGTTTCTGGATACTGGAAATTCCAAAGTATGTAGATAAATAGAAGGAAAATAAGAAAGAGAAAACGCTAAAAAGGTACCTGATGAAGCAACAGGTACCTTTTTTATTATTATTCTTTTCTATGTAGATATCTTTAATGGATTCTATATTGTCCCATTAGTTTTTCTTGACCCATTCGAACTAAACGCTTTGTAATTTCTCCACCAACAGAACCATTCGCACGTGCAGATGTCTCTGGACCAAGTGTAACCCCAAATTCGCTTGCAATTTCATATTTCATTTGCTCAATTGCTCCTGCTGCACCAGTTATAAGAATCTCATTTGAATTATCGTTATATCCTTGGATATTCAATTTCAACACCTCCATTTAATTTGTATATAATGTTCTTCTAACTGTAGATAAGTATGTATACCAATATCAGGAAGTTTTATGATTTCATTTGATAACGATGTCTCCGGATTTCTTGTAAGCTCTAAATGAAAGGTCTTACCCAAAGTTGAGAAAAATCCACATATCCAAAATATTTCATCTTAATATTTGTTAAATCTGATGAAAAAGGAATCTGGCGTTTATCATAGTATAAGGGAATCATAATAGAGGATTCTATCAGTTCTTTTTCAATCTTTTTATTTAATGTGGCCCACTTCTCAAAATGTGTATGTTTGTATGTAGCGAGTTGCTTTTTTAATGTTTTATTTGTTTTTAAAATCTTAGCCAATGGTGAATATCTAGCCGTTAGAAAATAATAAAATGATATCTCTTGATTCATTTCAAATACTTCACCATGAATAAAGAGATCAACTTGTTCATTAAGTTTTTCATCCCTAAGGTAGTTTTCGAAAGGAACCCACTTCACTTGAAAAGGTATATTTTCCTTTTCGAAGACATTCATTAACCATTTTGTTGTTGTTTCTGTATACTGAGTAGCTTTTATAATAAGCGGTTCTGTAAATTCGGGACGTTTTCTTTTTGGAATATTGATTTGATGATCTGTGTCTTTTAAGCAACTTTTTATATTTGAGGTTTTCTGAGAATCATATTCGTGAATATGATTCATATTGTTAACGATAATATAATGCAAGTAATTACGAACATCTTTATGTTGAATTGATGAATTGCGCCAAGCGTTCATAATTATAACACCGAACCCTGAATTTCTTTCTACTTGAAACGTAGAATTACTTTCATGGTGTTTGGAAGATTGATAAATAGTATCAAATTCTAGAGGAACCTGAATGAATTCTACTGTATCTAGCAAAGGTCTTTCTTGAAAATAATCATGAAATGCTATTAATGATGTTTTCTCCTGGTTATTGTCTCCTATATAAAAACCACCTGTCCCTATAATTAGACCGTTATTTTCTTTATAAATACTTGTATTGATCATACATAACATTTGTAAACAATAGCTACACCCATCTGGATAATTTATATCAATAATTAATGGTGATACAATGTCGATTTTTTCTATAGGTGCCCATAAGTCTTTATAGTATTTATGACTACGTAGTTTTGAGAGACATCGTTTCACGTCATCCGCTGTTAAGATGGATCCATCATGAAATTTTATAGACTTTTTTAAATATAGTCTAAGCTTAGATTGAGTTAAATCCCAACTGTGAGCTATTTCAGGAAATATGTGCCCCTTTTCATCCATATAAACAAGTCGATTGAAAACGTTCGCGACAATATGTGCACTATGTACATCGGCAGCTTCTAGCGGATGTATTGTTAAAAAGGGCTTTCTTCTAGGAATAATTAATTTATCATTCGAATTATGTATATAACCAAATTTAGAATGAAACTTAGTCATCAAGCGTAGTTTACTGTTTGGAGACCAATTATATAGTAAATATTTACTGCTTTTTTCAACAGGTTGTTGATCCATCATTTCCATTACTTGTGACTCATAGATTTGTTCTATATGTTTCAACCATTGCAGGGAGGAGGCATTTCCTCTGCCTTTTCCAGAAGTAAAAATCAGCCAACCTTCATCCATCCATTTATGTAAGTAACGCACAGTTTGCTTTGTACTTAAATTTAAAAAATCTGCTAGGTCGTTTATTTTTATATTTCCTGAAGAAAATGATTGCCATAGATTCAATAAATTTTTATCCATTTTCCTATCTCCTTCTATAAGTGGACATGTTTTTCTGAATGTGTCCATTTTTAGTTTGATAAGTCTAGTTTAATATAACATTAGATAAAAGGGGGAGATGCGATGAATTGGAAAGAATTTGAGCAAAATATAAAAGTACGCTTAATTACATCGTTTTTTAATCGTGCTGTTACATCAGCAGTAATGCCTTTCATGGCATTGTTTTTTGCTCAAGAAATAAATAAAATATGGGCCGGATTATTTTTAATCTTAACGGTTATTTTAAGTTTTTTTTCAAGTTTAATAGGGGGGTACATTTCAGATCGCTTTCAACGAAAGAAAATCTTATTGTTAACTTCTTTTTCTAGTACTGTAATGTTTTTATTCATGACCTTAAGCTTATATCCTACAGATAAAATGATTTGGTTATTTGCAATCGCTTATGTAGGATTTGTAATATTTAGCAGTCTTGGTCGCCCATCCATGCATGCTATTATCATAGACTCAACTACACCAGAAAATCGAAAAGCTATTTATACAATTGACTATTGGCTTATGAATCTTTCTATGGCAATTGGTGCAGCATTAGGTGGACTTTTATATACCAATCACCAAAAAGAATTGTTTATATTACTGACTTTTGTTTCTGCTACATTACCAATTGCTTATAAAATTTGGCTAGTTGCAGAAGTGAAAGAGTGCTTAGAAAAAAAGCATGAAAATATCGTGCTTGATCTCATTCAAAACTATAAAGTTGCGATTCAAGATAGAGCATTTTTAAAAGTTGTAATAGGGTCTACCTGCATATTTGCGGCAGAGTTCACTTTAAATAGTTATATTGGTGTACGACTTTCCGAAACATTTCATCCAATAAGCCTTGGGAACTTTGAAATAGTAGGGGTAAGGATGCTCAGTATTCTTAACATACAAAATATGCTGTTAGTAGTATGTTTAACGTTTGTTGTAAATAAATTTACCGATCGTTTAAGTGGAAAAAAAGCGTTACTTTTCGGACTTGTGCTCTATGGTATAGGCTATGTGACAGTAACATCTGCAAACACTTGGTACGTATTGGTTATTTTCAATTTTATTGCTACTGTTGGTGAACTTGTCTACTCTCCAATCAGAAATGCACAACAAGCTAATATGATTCCTGCTGATAAAAGAGGGTCGTATTCAGCTTTTGCAGGTCTATCAGATATTGGCGCGGATTTACTTGCAAGAATGACTATTATCGTTGGTGCATTTTTGGCTCCTACGATGATGTCCGTTTACATTGGTATCATTGTAATAATGGGGACATTCCTTTTATACACTGGACTGTTTGTTAGAACTAATAGTCAGTCTCAGGAAAGCTTAAATAAAATGTCATCGTAATAGCGTGTAAGGTGAAAAAATGGCTTCGATATTGCATCGAAGCCATTTTTTCTAGGGAATTCCATCTATTTTTGATACATTAATAGTTGAGAAATATAAATAAGGGGTAGAGATGCGGAAATGGAATTATTTGATTATTATAAGCGGAAAGGGAGATTTAAGCTTCTGATTGGAGCAGGTATTTTTCTATTTGCACTATGGGATGTATATGGAACTTGGGGAATGGTGAATTGGGGACAGACTATCTTTATTATGACCGTTTCTTCTGTTTTCCTCGGAATTGGATTTTGGCAACTGCGAAAAGGGAATGTGATTCAGAAGAATGCGGTGAAAAGTGATGTAACGTTTTGGGATGTTGATACGTTTGTCGTATTGGAATTGCCGAAACGAAATGCACAATTTGGTTTATACCATCCTGATGGAAGGTATATTGCTGGAACAAAAATCATTTCATCCAACATTCTGTTTTCCGTGATCCCTTTTTTAGGGAATCGAGATGTGTATGGATTAGAAACGAACAACGGGGAAATTCTTGCCTATTTTCATACGGAAGTTGATGGGTATGATTGGGTAATCTATGATTCGAATTATAACCAGATTGGTATGTTTAAGGAAAAGATGATACAAGGATTTACCATAGTACGTGGTTCTTTAATGGCGGATAAAGAAACGAAGTTGTCCGATGTAGAAGTGGAGTTTGATTTTATCCAAAGTACGCTCCGTACAATAGACGGACGCACACTAGCGATCGGTAAGCAAGGGTATATGCCGATAGAATGGAGCGAAAGATTTATGGGGCTTAATGTACCTACTATTACATTCGGTTCCAATGCATCTAACAATGAAAAAATGTTAGGTCTAGCGGTGTTCCTTTATAGTTTACGTATAATTGAGATTCGAAAAGCTAGAGCGAGTGTTTAATAGGAAAGTACTTTTAATCTGTTTATTTATATATCTTACAAAGATGTCACTTTTCTGTAAGGTTATTAGATAGTTACTTTATAGTTTCAATGTCATAATAAATGTATAAGAAATATAAGTACATAAGGAGAGTGTCAGTTATGATTGTAACAACAACTTCAGGAATTCAAGGAAAAGAAATTACCCAGTATGTGGATATTGTAAATGGTGAAGCAATTATGGGTGCAAATATTGTTCGTGATTTATTTGCTTCTGTTCGTGACGTTGTCGGTGGCCGTGCAGGTGCATATGAAAGTAAATTAAAAGAAGCACGTGATATTGCGATGGAAGAAATGAAACAACTTGCGCAGCAAAAAGGAGCAAACGCTATTGTTGGTGTTGATGTAGACTATGAGGTTGTTCGCGACGGTATGTTAATGGTTGCGGTAAGTGGTACTGCTGTACGTATATAAAATAAAAAACCCTTTAGAGTAGATATACTTTAAAGGGTTTTTTTATATTTTTTAATTTTCTCAATATTTTATAGGCGTAAATGTGATAGAGTAGTAAGTGGATGGGAGTCCAATTACATATTATTAAAATTAAAGTGGTTATCAAGTCGGAGAGGGGCACTCATGAGAGTGTCTTTTCTTTTTTATAAAAGGTTCTATTAAAAATATAGTTGTTTAATTTTTGATATAAGATACTTCACTACACTAAAAAATATAACAATAAAGTCGTTTGGAAATCTAAGCTTTATTCAACGATAGCGCCCTTTTATGAAATAAAGGAATAGATGTATTTATACAAAGATTGAATATTTTACAGGATTTCCGAATCCTAATTTTTCTCAAAATCATAACTGCTGGAGTGAACTCCAGCAGTTATGATTTAAATTTTCCTTCACCTTCCTACCCGTTAGTTCAGTAACTTCAACAAAAAGAGTGTCAATCTTTCTTGGATCAACACTCCGATACTAAGCTAATTTTTAACATCTTACATATTTACGTTTGAAACCAAGTCTTCCTTTATCAATTTCTTTATGAATACTTTCGTAAGCATTTAGAAAACTGCTTTTTTTCTTGTCCTGTTTTACTTCTACTGTACCTACTTCCTTTGCGGTCTCGACTGCCTTTTCATGTAGCGGCACATATGAAATTCCTACGGTGTATAGAAAATTATTCATAGCGGATTTCGTTCGTTCTGGCGAATCATGAATCGTATTTTTCACCATTTCAAGCATATTGGAAATCTTGCTTTCGGAAAATTCATTGTCTAGGCGATTCCCTAAAAGCCAGCAGTAGCAACTCCAGCCCGCTGACATTCTCAGCTCGTCACCGCTTGCAATCCATTTATCAGCAACGTCTTGCGCAAAATCTGACTCTGATAAAGTTACTGCCACCACATAATCGGACAGCATATAAAAATACGCCCCATCTATCCAACGATCAAAATCCGACTCACTCATAGCTTTTGGGTTTGCAATAATGCCTGCAAAGTACATTGCATCGTAGTTACCTGTGGAATAAAGCTCTTCAGCTAAATGTTGATTTATTTTTATTTTCTTTGCGATTGGTTTCATAGCACCTGTAGCTACGCCAAAAAGCGGCTCGTGCGCACCATTGGATATGTATATTTTTTTCGTTCGTTCCTTACCGAGGGCTTCAAGCTCCTGCATAACTGTTTCGAAATCCATAGTTTTGCACTTCCTCCTTTAATATTAAGCAATTGTAACCAATTAGTTTATATTCTTAATCAAGTCTTCCATACTTCTCAATTTTACCATTAATCTTATCCAAGTAGGATGTCTACTGTCTATGTATGGCTTTGTATGAAAGTTTGAGAAAAACAATGGCTTAGAATTAATTTTTTATTAAACAGCTTAACAATTTCTGTAACGAATAGAGTCGTCATAATCGGACTTTGTTTACTTTTTTTAATGCCTCCAAGGAATCTGGTAATAGTTTGGCTATCGCTTTTAAAGGATCTGTTGATTTTTGCGTTAAACAAAGCATCATCGCACCTTCAATTGAAGCTGTCATCAACACTGCAATATCGGAAGCCGTTTCATTCGAAAAGCCTTCCGTTACAAGTTTTGCATAGTAAATGTGCTGAATGTTTTCATATAGCGCACTACATGCGTTGCGGACAGGTTCCTTCACCGTGACCATTTCACTGATAATGCTGCTAAATGTATAGCCGGTAATGGTACCCTCTGATTCTAAAATGCGAATCAACGTATCAATCAGTGATTGGGTGGCTTCCTTAGCTGATAGGTGCTCTTTGAAAATAGCCTTAATATCTGTAGTGATTGCTTCGTTTAAAGTTTGTAAACAAGTAATTAATAGCTCTTCTTTACCATTTGGAAAATGATGATAGAGCGCTCCTTTTGTCACGTTACAAGCTTTTAAGATCTCATTGAGTCCGACACTTTTATAGCCTTTCTGCTGAAAAAGGCTTGTAGCAGTATCGATTATGAGTGATTTTGTATCCATGTTTCTTCCCTTAACATACCAACTGGTACATTTGTTAGTGTAGCAAAATAAATCCTCATGATGTAAGTGTTTTATATTATTTTAACCGAGAAGCCTCCTTCCTTTAAACGAAGTGAAGGTGGGAGATGAATCATTTTTTTCTCAAAAAAACGTCTCTTTTTTGTAGAACATATGTTTGTTTTGGTGTATAATAATCTTATCAAATAAAATGAGGTAAAAACAGGTGAAGAAAGCGTATTTTTCGAAACGGATCTATAAGACAGATTGACCCCATGAGATGGTAGATGCAGTCACATAGACAATCGAAACATGTAATCGGGCGAAACGATTTGTATTTCAAATGATTGTTCGGGAAAAACGTTGGAACCGTAAGATGCATGACAAAGTGTTCTGCCCTCGATATAAGAAAAAATAGCTGTACCTGTTTTGTTTTCCTTTCGTTGGAAAATAGAGTGGGTCGTCTCACATAAAGTGAAACTTTAATCAGTGGGGGTTTTCTTCATCCCCCACTGATTATTAGCCCTCACCAATCGGGCATTAACGAGCAGTTGATCCCCCACCTAACTTCTTCGGTTTTCTCTGAATCTTGAGGTGGGGGTCTTACTGCTCGTTAATGCGGGATAAAGACACTACTGAAATCTATATCGTTTCATCCCCTTTGTTGAACGTGAGGGACTGTTTTTGCCTTAGCAGAAACAGGAGAATCCCCCAACGCAAGCTCGTTTAGAGGTAGGTGGGGGTAGTTCAATCAATAAAAGAAGGTTAATTTTGTGACGGTTATTTTGGCTTCCTTTCAATTGCATAAGGATGGATTTATTCTCCTTTACTCTGAATCACAGGCTGATTACCTGTGATTTTCTAATTTGAAAGGAAGCGGTATTGTGGTTGAAAAATAAAAAGTGCAGAGAACGTGATGGATTGATAATTAAGGTTGTGCCTTGTTCTAATTATTTGAAAGAAGGAAGAGAAGGAGTTGGGGTAAATAAGGAATGATGTAAAATATTTTTACGTTTTATAAGGAATTAGAAAGATATATTATCTGTAAAATAAACAAGCTGTGGCAAATGAGACGATTTCAGAAGGCATTTTAAATAATGGATTACCGCTCATTATATTTGTTTATGGTGGAAATATCGGAGGAACTTTATGGAAAATAAGATTAATTCTAGAGTAATATTAATAACTTTCATCATTGGTGCATTTTTCGTAATATTAAACGAAACCTTATTGAATATTGCTTTAACTAAGTTAATGACTGTATTCAACGTTGATGCTCCAACTGTCCAGTGGCTGGCAACTGGATTTATGCTTGTTATGGGTGTTTTAATGCCAATTTCCGCATCATTAATTCAATGGTTCACTACAAGACAATTGTTTATAGGTGTTATGACTATTTTTTTAATTGGAACAATGATTGCTGCTTGTGCAGTGAATTTTCCAATGTTGTTAATCGGTCGTATGGTACAAGCTATTGGTACAGGGGTGTTAATCCCTGTTATTATGAATGCTTTGCTCTTACTTTATCCTCCTGAAGTGCGTGGGAAAATTATGGGGACCTTTGGCTTGGTTATCATGTTTGCACCTGCACTGGGGCCTACTATATCGGGGATAATTGTTGATCTATTCGGTTGGCGATGGTTATTCTTATTTGTTATACCTTTCGTGTTATTTTCAATTGTATTTGCGTTAAAATATTTACAAAATGTCGGAGAGGTTACACGTCCTAAGATAGATATGATATCAATTATTCTCTCAACGATTGGTATTGGTGGAATGATTTATGGTTTTAGTAGTGCTGGAGAACATGCAAGAGGTTTCTTATCAACAACAAGCATTTCTATTATCGTGATTAGCATCATTAGCTTAGTCCTATTTGTTCTACGCCAGTTGAAATTAGAGCAACCACTATTGGATGTTCGTGTATTCAAATACAAAAATTACACAAGAGGCGTCAGTCTTTTTGTTATTGTGATTATGGCGATGTTTGCATCTGAAATTGTAATGCCAATGTATTTACAAGGACCTCTCGGATACACTGCGAAGGTAGCTGGATTATTGTTATTGCCAGGTGCGTTATTAAACGGATTAATGTCGCCAGTAATGGGTACTTTATTTGATAAATATGGTCCTAGAAAATTAATCATTCCTGGTACAATTATGTTGGTTGGGGTCATGATATTCTTTAGTAATATCACGCCTTCTATACCGATATGGTCTTTCATAATGGTATATATCATATTGATGCTATCTATTTCAGCAATTATGATGCCAGCTCAAACAAATGGATTAAATGAATTACCGAAGCATCTATATCCACACGGCACAGCGATTGCAAATACTTTGCAGCCAATTGCAGGAGCACTTGGAGTCTCTATCTTTGTAAGTATTATGACCCAAAGTACTCAGAGTCATATTGAAAAACAATCAACTCCAGTAACCGAACAATTAATGAATGAAGCCATGACAATCGGCGTGCACCATGCCTACTGGTTTGCTTTATTCTTATGTTGTATTGCTTTCGTTATTGCGTTATTTATCAAAAAGGCAATGGCTCCAGAGTCTGATACGGAGTCTTGAAAGTAAGGTTTTCATTCGATAAGTGAATAGATTTATCATATATTGTTGAATCATTAGATCCTCATTTTTTAGTGGCATCACTAAAAAATTAATATTAATAATTTTTCATATCAATAAAGTAACGTAAAAAAGCATCCAAAACGGTTGCTTTTTTCTTTGTTATGATAGAAATTATATGTAGAGTTATATGTTAATGAACAATGCTAGGATAATTAATCCAAATAGAAATAATAAGAATCCTAAAATAAGCCACATTCCATTGAAATTAAACATAGTTGAGTTCTCCTTGTGATATAGGATTAGTTTAATATATGATAGCACCAATTGAAAAGGACAAGCATATATTATAGTGTAGGACAAGCTAGCTTAGTCTTATACTAGGGAAACTCCACTCCCAAAAGAGCATCCACTGGCACAGGGTGCTCTTTTTTATTGAATAAAATGGACATTTTAACGGTAGTGGTAACAGTTAAGAATGATACCCTGCAGGATGTTGTAAGGTTAATTTATAGTATAATCTAATGGTGGAGGTCGAATATGAAGAAATTAAATGCAAATATAGATTTGAATACAAATTTATTAGAAGCGATGTTTATCCCGAGGAGATTTATCGTTTTATGGATAACACTCGTATATATAGCTTCGATGCTTTTAGAATTCCGTAACAACATTTTTTCCATTGATAGCTTGTTTTTTACAATTGTAATTGTTATACATACTATTTTTCATTGGTACGCTAGTTTATTAAAGAATAGCCAGTTGCTTTACTTTTTTTTCATACAGCTTTTTATTGTGTTTTTCGCTGCATTTATGGTGCCGCATGCCTCGATAGCGGTTTTGGTTGGGTTAACTCCTATTTTAATTGCACAAAGTTTATATATGTATAATAAAATATTTAAAGTAATTGCAGTTTTTACGATTATGTATGCAATATTTTGTGTTGCCAGTAGTATCAATTATGGTGGCAATAAATTAGCTATTCTTATTTCTATGTTCCTTTTGATATTAGCTATTATTATTCCTTTTTCTTATATTAATAAGCAGCAATTTGAGGCGCGTAATCGCATTCAGAGGTACATTCAAGAGTTAGAATTTGCATATATGAGAGTGGAAGAATTGACATTAGCTAATGAGAGGCAGCGAATGGCAAGAGATTTACATGATACATTAGCCCAAGGTTTAGCAAGCTTAATTATGCAATTGGAAGCAATAGATGCCCATATGCAAAGAGGGAATACAGAGCGTTCGCAAGAAATTATTCAACAAACGATGGTAAGAGCGAGGGAAACTTTACATGATGCAAGGTTGGTTATAGATGATTTGCGCTATACCACCAATCCATTTCATAAAGCAGTAGAGGAAGAAATAAAGCGTTTTTCTGAGGCTACATCTATACATGTAAGATTTCATATTCAAAGTACCCCTCATATTTCAAGCTTAGTAAAGGAACACTGTTTATATTTAATAAGTGAATGCTTAACGAATATCGCCAAACATTCACAAGCAACAGATGTAAATATAAAAGTCGATTATATAGATGATCTTAGAATACTAACGATCCAAATTCAAGATAACGGAATTGGTTTTGACACTGGGTATATCGGTAAGGTTCCTGGGCATTATGGTTTAATTGGTTTAAATGAACGTGTTCGTTTGATTGAGGGGAAAATACAAATAGTAAGTGACAAGATGAAAGGTACGAAAGTATACATTCAAGTACCGATAAATAAAGAAGGAGATGTCTTTTAGTTAATTAAAATGTTTTCCCACATAATCATAAGGAGCTGATTATGTGGGAAAACATTATAAACCGAAAGAATTCTCTGAATTATTAAATGTCTCCGTGTTGACTTTACAACGTTAGGATAATCAAGGGAAATTAAAAGCTTTTCGTTCTCCTAGTAACAGAAGATATTATACACATGAACAATATTTAGAATATATAGGAGTTCACAAAACAAACGAACAAAGAAAAATTGTTATTTATGCACGAGTTTCCACTTCCAATCAAAAAGATGATTTAAAGAATCAAGTTGAATTTCTTAGGGATTTTGTAAATGCAAAAGGAATGATTGAGGATGAAGTCATAGAAGATTACGGTAGCGGTCTGAAGTATAACCGTAAAAACTGGAACGGTTTAATCAATACATACATGACAAATGAGATAGATACAATTGTGATTGCGCATAAAGATAGATTGATCCCTTTTGGTTATGATTGGTTCGAAAGACTCTTACATTCATTCAACGTAAATATAATTGTTGTAAATAATGAAAGCCTTTCTCCGCAAGAAGAACTTGTTCAAGATATGATTTCTATTCTTCATATTTTTAGTTGTAGAATTTACGGTTTAAGAAAATATAAAAAGAAAATCAAAGAGGATGAGGATGTTGAAAAAAGCATACAAAACAGAAATCAAACTCACTGATATTCAAAAAAACAAAGTTATTCAAACGATTGGAGTAAGTCGATATATTTACAACTTCTATATCGCCCATAATAAAGAAATATACGAAAAAGAAAAGAAATTCATCAGTGGAATGGACTTTTCTAAGTGGTTGAATAACGAATATATTCCGAATCATAGAGATAAAATGCGGATCAAAGAAGTGTCTTCTAAAGCAATGAAAAAAGCTATTATGAATGGAGAAAAAGCATTTCAAAATTTTTTCAAAGGAAAAACAAAATTTCCCCGTTTCAAAAAGAAACGCGACCAAGATGTAAAATGCTATTTTCCGAAAAATAACAAAACAGATTGGATGGTCGAACGACATCGCATTAAAATACCTACCATTGGATGGGTACGATTAAAAGAATTTGGTTACATCCCCACGAATGCTAAGGTAAGTAGTGGAACTGTTTCTCAAAAAGCAGGTAAATTCTTTGTATCTGTACTTTGTGAAGTGGATACAAAGAATACGCAAATAAACACACAAGATGGTATAGGTGTAGATATTGGAATTAAAGATTTTGCAATTTGTAGTCATGACGTTACTTTTAAAAATATCAATAGAACACAGAAAATAAAAAGATTAGAAAAATCTTTAAAACGACAACAAAAATCTTTAAGTCGTAAATATGAATATTTGAAAAAGAGAGGTGAAAAATCTGCCACTAAAAAGAATATCAATAGATAAATCTTAGTGATACAAAAACTTCATAATCACCTTGCGAACATCCGCGAGGAATATATTAGATATGTTGTAAATACTTTAGTGAAAGCCAAACCGAAGTATATAACAATTGAAGATTTGCATGTTAAAGGGATGATGAAAAATCGTCATTTGTCTCGTGCAGTATTTTTGCAGAAATTCTATCGCTTTAGAGAATGGTTGACGTATAAATGCAATGAATATGGTATCGAATTAAGAATGGTACATCGTTTTTATCCTAGTTCGAAAACATGTTCTTGTTGTGGATATAAAAAAGTTGAACTACGTTTATCTGATAGAATTTTTAAATGTGACAACTGCGATGTTGAAATGGATAGAGACTTTAACGCAAGTCTAAATTTGAAATATGCAACAGAATATACGATCATCACATCTCGATAACGTATATATGTAGGGTGGGCTACATCCGAATTTACGCTTGTGGAGTGCTATATCAAATTGTGGTAGCGAGTAAGTGGCGAAGCGAGGCACATAGAAGCAAGAATGATCTAACGTAGATGATTATGTTTGTCTATGTTTTTAGTTGCAGATAGACATGAAGTATAATGTATTAATTGTTGATGATCATTTCGTTGTAAGAGAAGGTCTAAAATTAATAATAGAAACGAGTGATTCATTTCAAATCATAGGTGAGGCTGAAAATGGGGAAGAAGCTCTTTGTTTGATAGAGGAAAAGAAACCAGATGTCATTTTAATGGACTTAAATATGCCTAAAATGAATGGTTTAGACACAATTGAACATTTAAATAAAAAACAGGATAAAACTCCAATTATTATATTAACGACCTATAATGAAGACGAATTAATGATAAAGGGAATTGAATTAGGAGCAAAAGGATACTTATTAAAAGATACTGGTCGTGACAATTTATTTCGGACATTGGAGGCGGCTATTAGGGGCGAGACCTTACTACAACAAGAGGTTATGGAAAAAATCGTTAATTATAAAAGGAAACAGGTACATATAAATTCTTTTGAAAAGCCTAATTTGACAGAAAAAGAACTTTTTGTTCTAAAAGCCATCGCACGTGGATATAAGAACAAAGAAATTGCATTTGATATGGGAATAGCAGAACGAACAGTAAAAGCGTATTTAACCAATATTTATAATAAACTAGGTGTAAATTCACGATCAGAAGCGGTAGCTATATCTATTGAAAAGAAATTAATTCATCTTTAAAACATGAAATATTATAAATGCCCAATCGTACATGGAAGGCTTGCCCTTTTGTACGATTTTTTTATTTCTTCTTCATGCTATGCTCAGAAAGTATCGAAAAGTTACATGTTTGATAATGTTAATTTCACAAGTGAGCTTCAAGAAAGATTGAAACAATACAATCTCATTAGAAATACAGAAGCTTCTAATAGAGAAAGGAAATAGAATCATTAAATGATAACTTTGTTTTTGATTTCTACAGTCATTTTCTTTGTTTGGATTCAAATTAAGCCTCGAAAAATAAAATGGATAGATATTTTCATTTTCCAAATTGTTGCAGGGATTGTAATATACACGATGCCTTATCCAATGACCTGGGATTTACAAGCTGAGCTGTTGGCTATTTCACTCTTTGCTTTTGGTATTGGCGTTTGGCAAGGGAGTGTCATGGAAGTCTATTATGATGATGGGATTTTATATATCAAAAGTGGAAGACAGTATGTAATCTCTTGGATCTTCTTAATAATCGGCCAGATGGTTATTATGGATGTATTTGAAGGAGGACTTCCATCATTAGGGAATGTAGCATGGTTCCTTTTATTTAGCGTTGTTATTGCATCTGGAATAAAAAGCTGCATTATATATATGTTCTGTAAGATATGTAGTAAACAGTAATATATGAATTCGAAAAATATTCTATAAGCAATCAATGAGATTCCTTTTTGATTCAATAATCGTATTTATAGATGTAAATTCAGTTTGTTATATCGAGTTTAGGCGTGTAAGGACAGATTGTATACAATGCTGTAAATGAATTAAAAATGCTTGAAGAAGTGGAGGGGGAGTTAGCGCAAATGCTTCCATATGGTTTCATTGACATATTGTATAGGTTTGGTTGGCAGATAAATTTGAGTTTTAGTCCCCAAAAAGCTGATATGAATCGAGAATTTCCAGGAATTGAAGATGTAACGGAAAAGAATAATATTCAGTCTGTTGATTATATTGATACAAAAATAACGGTAGATTCTGTCACACATAATGATAAATATGTAACAGGCTATGCGAAACCGTATTCAACAATCGTATTAATGAATGGTGATGTACTTATTGGAAGTGGTCGAGTTGATAAATATGGGAAGTTTCGTATACATACGTATCATCACTTAAAAGAACATTCAATTATAACAGCTCAAGTGATATTCGATGGTTCTTATCAAGAGAGCGTAATGATTCATGTTAATTGATTACGAAAATCCTACTTATTGCGTCGTAGAAAAGTAAAATAAAAAAGAAGCAACGTAAATAAATGTTGCTTCTTTTTATTTATTAAGCCGATTCCCTCTGAACTCTCTCAAGCAAACTAGCCAACACATGCGTACGATATGATTCTAATTTTCTACCTTCGTAAGTACGGATACCTAATTTTTTTAGTTCTTTTACATACCAACCTTTGCTTCCGAAATACATGTAATCGCTCCCCTTCATTTTTTGGTGTAGTTTATTGGTTCTGATTGTTACTTGGAGGTACGGGAAATAGATGAAGGAAATGAATTTCGTATGAAAATGGTTAACTTTGATGCAAAAGACATATATACTAAAGGTAGTATATAACGAGGTGGGCACGACGTGATTATAGAGAAGCACGAAATTCAAATTGACCAAATTACGAGCGGAAAGGTGAATATATTTACTTTCTACCGAAATCGAAAGCAAATTGACGATCCGTTTTTAAAATTGCAAGAGCCATCGCTTACGGCGAACTACTATTTCCATTTTCATTTGGATATAGAAGGCCTTCATCTTCTGCAGGAAGAGTTCCAGGGCGTATATCCGTACGACGGGAATGGAAGCATTCACGACTGGACGGAAAAGATGAAAGATGAACTGCAGCGCCAAATTCAAACTGGAAAGTGGAATAGACGCGTGCGTATTGGTAACCGGATTCTAGATGTGGTATTTACGTGGTGTGATGAAGATATAGTATAAAAAAGAAGCGGATGACGCTTCTTTTTTAGCGCTGGAATAAAACGAGCTTTCCTGCGGAAGATGTGCAGCGATGTGTTTTTTCATACAATCCTTTTTCTCGTAAAATGGATTCGCCTTTTGACTTCGCTTCTGCTTCTGTCGCTACCTCAAATGATTCGTCTAGCACTTTTGAACCATCTTTTTCAAAGACTGTTAGAACGTATACTCCCATGAAAATTCCCCTCCAAAGATTAAAATCAGAATCTTATAACTATTTTGTCATAAATCGCTAGAATATGCAAAGAAATATGTGACATTGCGTGGTAAAATAAAGTGAAACTTTGGTCAGTGGTTTGTACTGACCATTAGTCTTCACCAATCGGGCTTTTACGGGCAGTTTATCTCCTGTTTAACTTCTTTGTTTTTGTTAGACTTTGAAGTAGGAGTATTACTGCCCGTTAAAGCGGGGTAAAGTGAAACTTTTATCGGATAAGGAAAGGATCGTTTATTTGTGAAACAAGTGAAGTTTATACATGCGGCGGATTTACATTTGGATAGTCCGTTTAAAGGAATGGAAATGAATGTGCCGTCATCTGTTTGGGAAAGAATGAAGCAAAGTACGTTTCAGTCGTTTGAGCGTATTATCGATAAAGCAATTCAAGAACGCGTTGATTTTGTGCTACTCGCGGGAGATTTATATGATGCGGAAACGAGAAGTTTGCGTGCGCAAGTGTTTGTGAGAGAGCAAATGAAGCGCCTTTCGCAGTATGAGGTTCCAGTTTATATCATTCATGGTAACCACGATCATTTAGGCGGAAGCTGGGCGGCCATTGAGTTTCCTGAAAATGTTCATGTGTTTACAGAACCATATGTAGAAGCGAAGCCATTTTATAAAGATGGTGAACTGCTTGCATCTATTTATGGGTTTAGTTATCTCCAGCAAGCTGTCACAGATAATATGACAGCGCAGTATGAAAAAATGAGCGATGCGCCTTTTCATATTGGGATGCTTCACGGGAGTGTAGAAGGCGATGCGGAACATAATCGTTATGCACCGTTTCAAATTCGTGAGCTGAAGGAAAAAGGGTTTGATTATTGGGCTCTTGGTCATATACATAAGCGCGAGATTTTAGCAGAGGAGCCTTATATTATTTATCCAGGCAATATACAAGGGCGTCACCGGAAGGAAACGGGAGAAAAGGGGGCATACCTCGTTACGATTACAGAGCGAGGTACGGATTGTTCGTTTTTTGGTACGGCGGATGTAGTTTGGGGAGAAATAGAAATTCCTATCGATGGACTACAAACAGTTGATGACCTTATGACAGTTTGTACGGAAGCGTTGAATGAGGGACGCAAGGGAGAGGAAGGAACTCTTTTGACAGTCGTGTTTACTGGGCAAGGACCACTCGCTTCTTATTTGCGCGATGAAAAACGAGTGGAAGAGATTTTTCATATTTTAGCAGCGGGAGAAGAGCGCAGGGATTTCGTGTATGTGATGAAGTGGAAGAATGCGACGATTTCATTTGTGGAAACGGAGCGGTTAAAAGAGGAGAATCATTTTGTTGGTAGTGTACTGCAAGAACTAGAATCTTTTACAAATATGGATGCGGTGCTTAGGTCAATTTGGACCTCTCCTGTCGCGCGTAATGTGGTTGAGTCTTTTTCAGAAGAGGAGAAAGCAGAGATTCAAAAGGAAGCGGAAAATATTATATTAGAGCAATTATTCCAGCAAGAGAGGGATAAAAAATGAGAATTGAAAAACTCCATATTTACGGTTATGGGAAATTAGAAAATGTGGAAATGGATCTTTCATTGCTGACAGTGTTGTACGGTGAAAATGAAGCGGGAAAATCAACGATTCGTTCGTTTATGAAGAGTATTTTATTTGGATTCCCAACGAGAGGACAACGGCGGTATGAGCCGAAAGAAGGCGGGAAGTATGGCGGCGCCATAACGGTGCTGACGGAGCAGCATGGGAGACTCAAAATCGAGCGCCTTCCGAAAACGGCTGCTGGGGAAGTAACGGTCTACTTTGAAGATGGAAAAACAGCTGGAGAAGAAGTACTGCAGACTGTGCTGAGCGGGATGAATGAGCACTTGTTTGATTCTGTCTTTTCGTTTGATATGCATGGCCTTCAAAATATTCATCATATTGGAGAAGCTGAAATCGGAAATTATTTATTTTCAGCGAGTGCAGTTGGAAGTGACGCACTTCTGCAGCTAGATAAAAAGTTAGAAAAAGAAATGGAGCAGCGTTTTAAGCCAAATGGTCGTAAGCCCGAGATTAATGCGCTGCTGCAAGAAATAAAGAAACTCCAGGAAAAGCTTCATGCGTGGCAAGGGAAGATTGGTACGTATGAAAAGGTGATGGGGCAGTTAAAAGAAAGTGAAGGGCGCCTTGCTCATATTCGGAATGAAAAAGAGATGGCAGAAAGGCGTAAGCAAGACTATGAAGTATTGGCCACGCTGCAACCGCTTGTCATTGAAAAGCGTGCATATGAAAAAGCGTTAGAAGAGCAGAAGAATCCGTTTCCAGTTCGAGGTGTGGAGCGTTATGAAACGATCAAAGCAAAGCTTGAGCCGCTCGGCGTGCAACTGGATTCAATCCAAAAAAGAATGGAAATGGTGCAATCGGAACTAGATGGGATAGAAGTACAAGAAGAGCTACTGCAAAAAGATAGTTATGTAGAAGAACTTCTTATGCAGCATATGTCATATGAAAATGCGCGCCAAGAAATGCGTGATATTACAGTAAGTACCCGAAATATGAAAGAAGAGATAGAAGAGCTTGAGCAACAAATTGGTGCTACTTTTGAAAAGGAAAGTATACTGTCATTTGACACAAGCCTTGCCGCAAAAGAAATGATAACGCAAACGGTGCAAAAGGCGAGAGAATTAGACAAGCGGAAAGAGCAGCTTGATGAGCGTTTTAAAGTAGCCCAAGAGCAATTAGAAGAACAAGAGGAGAATGTAAGGCACATTCAAAAGCAAATGTTAGCGGATGAAGAGCGGCAGAAACTTGTAGAAAAGGAAAAGGCGTTTCAAGGTACAAGTTTTATTGGGACTAGTAGTCAATATGAAGAAAGAATGAAAAGTGCGCAGGAAAAGAAAAAGCGTTGGCAGAAAGTCTGTTTCTTTTTGTTAGCTATTAATACAGTGATTTTGCTGACAAGTGTATTGTTAGATAACCGTACATTGTTATTTACGAGCGTTATTGTTTTTGTTCTTATTGTACTTGCCCTTGTTTTATATAAAGATAATGCTTCAGATAGCTTACAAGCGGAACTGCTTACATTGCAGCAAAGTGCAGGGGGAAGGCAAAATGAAGAGGCGCTATCCATTCGTTATCAATTAGAAAAAGATGAAGAAATGCGTAAATTATTTGAGCGCGAGTCTTATAAGTTGCAACAAATAGAACGGGCCTATGATAAAGTGGTTTCTGCATATGAAGAATGGGAGCAGGATACGTTTCATGTGGGAGAGCAAGTAGAGACATATCATGCACGCTATTCTTTCCCGCGCTTTTATACATATGCACATATATTGCCGGCATTTGAACGTATGGAAAAGATGCAGCAGTTATATCGTGAAGTAGGAAAGTTGTTGGAGCGAAAAGGAATTTTATATGAAATGATTTCGCAGTTTGAACATAAACTAGAGAACGTTATGAAAAATACAGATTTTGATCATCTTCATATGATTCGTGATCGTATTCAAAAGGAAAAAGAAAAAGGGCAAAAGAAGGAACAACTTTTAGGAAAGCTTGCTGATTGGAAAGAAGAACGAGAAGTACTGCAACATCAAGTACATCAGCTCATACTAGAAAGAGATGCGCTATGGAGAGTGGCGGAAGCTACTGATGAAGAAACGTTTTTAGAAGCTGGCAAGAGAGCAGAAAAGCGTGAAGAGGCAGAGAAGCAAGTAGAGCGGTTATCACCTCAAATTGATATGCTAGAAAAGCGTTTAACAAGTTTATCATTAGTGGAACACTACCAAGTGGAAGGGTATGAAGAAAACTTAAATCAAGAAGTGCTTCATATACGAGACTTCCTTTCAGAAGAGAAGAAATTGACGGAGCGCATTGCGGAGTACCGCGTAGAGATTGCGAATTTAGAAGAAGGCAGTACGTACGGTGATTTATTACATGAATGGGAAATGAAAAAATCACAAGTACGTGAGCAAGTGAAGAAATGGGCTGCATATGCCACGGCAAAAACAGTGTTAACAAAAACGAAGCAATACTATCATGAAGTACAGCTGCCACGTATTTTACAAAAGGCCGAGGAATATTTTATATACTTAACAGGCGAAAAGTATAGTAAAATATTTTCACCATCTGAAGCAGAGCCGTTTATTGTAGAGCGGAGTGATGGGATTCGTTTTTACAGTCATGAACTCAGTCAAGCGACAGCGGAACAACTCTATTTATCACTAAGATTTGCGTTAGCGCGGACGTTTGAACATGATTATCCATTTATTATTGATGATAGCTTTGTGCATTTTGATGCGATAAGAACAGAACGAACAATCCAGTTAATAAAAGAAATTGCGAAGGATAGACAAGTGATTTTCTTTACATGTCATGCCCATCTATTATCATTCTTTACGGAAAAACAGATTATAAAATTATCACGTGAGCGTAAAGAAAATAAGGTGTAGTGTGCTATACTAAAAGTACTTAAGTTGGTGGAGGAATCAGAATGAAAAAGAAAATTGCAGAGTATGAAGTTGGTGAACAAGTCGATATCTTCCTGCTAATTAAAACGGCGACAAAAGGTATCGCGAGTAATGGGAAGCCATTTTTAACAGTAATCTTACAAGACCAAAGCGGCGATATTGAAGCGAAGCTATGGGATGTATCACCTGAAGTAGAGAAGCAATATGTAGCGGAAACGATTGTGAAAGTAGCTGGGGATATTCAAAATTATAAAGGGCGCATTCAACTTCGTGTGAAGCAAATCCGCGTTGCAAATGCGAATGAAGTAACAGATATCTCAGACTTTGTTGAAAAAGCACCAGTGAAAAAAGAAGATATGGTAGAAAAGATTACACAGTACATATTTGAAATGAGAAACCCAAACATTCAGCGTCTTACAAGACACTTACTGAATAAACATCAAAATGAATTTTTAGACTATCCAGCAGCGACGAAAAATCATCACGAGTTCGTATCAGGACTTGCGTATCACGTTGTATCGATGCTTGATTTAGCGAAAGCAATTGCAACGCTATATCCATCTTTAGATAAAGACTTACTGTATGCAGGCGTTATTTTACATGACCTTGGAAAAGTAATTGAATTATCTGGTCCAATTTCAACAACATATACACTAGAAGGAAACCTGCTCGGTCACATTTCCATCATGGTAAACGAAATTGGAAAAGCAGCCGATGAACTGAAAATTGAAGGAGAAGAAGTATTAATCCTTCAGCATATCGTCCTATCTCATCACGGGAAAGCAGAATGGGGGAGTCCGAAACCACCATTAGTAAAAGAAGCAGAAATTCTGCATTACATCGATAATTTAGATGCGAAAATGAACATGATGGATCGTGCCCTAGGACGTGCGAAACCAGGTGAATACACAGAGCGTGTCTTTGCCCTTGATAATCGTTCGTTCTATAAGCCTTCTTTTCATAACTAAATAAAGTGAAACTTTAATCAGTGGTTGGGGGCTTCATCCTCCCACCACTGATTATTAGTGATCACCAATCGGGCTTTTACGGACAGTTAATCCCTCACCTCATTTCTTTGTTTTTGCTGATTTTTGAGCTGGGGATCTTACTGCCCGTTAATGTGAGAGAATACTTATTAGGCAAGTGATTTTAGCGTAAAGCTGAGGTCGCTTGCCTTTTTTATTTTTTAAAGTGGGGGAATAGGAAAGCTATCTCTTATGAGTCGGGTTTTAATTGTGTCTTAAAAGGAGAATATTCTGATAATTATTTTTCAATTAACGGAAGGGGAGGATTTGATATACAATTTATGTAATTGTGTTAATATTCAGAGTATTCGAGGTGAAACATAAGAGGGAGGAATCATTATGAGTGCACATATAGTTACGAAAGATCAAATTAAGCATTCATTAGATATTTGGTATCAGTCAATGTTGCAACAGCAAGTGGAGAAAGCGACACGATGTAAAGAAGAGATTGATAATAAAATTAATCATGTAGAAACAGATCAGGACGTATTATTGTATTATGCATTACTAAATTTTAGATATCATACTCTAATTGACTGGGGGGCAGTTAAAGAAGATAGTTTTGACCAGGTAGAATTTTTTGAGGTTCCAAAAGAGGGGTTTCTGGCATATTATTATCATTTTTTGAAAGGCTTTCATTGTACTTTAACTTCAAATTATAAAGAAGGAAAAGAACATTATGAACAAGCTGAAAAACTTTTAATGTACGTTCCTGATGAGATTGAAAAGGCAGAATTTAATTATAAACTAGGGGTACTAAACTACCACATTCACCAACCTTTATTAACAATTAAGCATGTACTTAAGGCAAAAGAATTGTATGAGAAGCGGTTAAGTTATAAACTTAATCAGTTAGAATGTGATGTCACTTTAGGACTAGCAAGTATTACCTTAAAACAGTTTGAACAAGCTGAAGAATATTTTGTAAAAAGTTTAGAATTGGCCAAGAAACAGAATCATGAAAATTTAATTATATTGCTTCGCTACAATCTAGGTTTTCTCTATGCAAAACAAAATTTATCAGAAACGGCTATACGTTACTTAACAGATGTTTATAACAATGAGGAACCATACCATAAGACATTATTTTTGTTAGCGCAGGAACACTACAAGATAAATCAAATTGAGAAAGCTAAAGCATTTTTAGAAGAAGGTATTGAGATAGCTGATATTGAATATGCACATCATTTTCGCATAATACAAGCTTTATATGATATAGAATATAAGCAGAACCTAGAATCTGCTATTATTGCAGGTATTAATTATTTTGAAACACAACAACTATATGGTTTTATTGAAGAGTACGCAGGGTATCTTGCAAAACGCTTTTATGATGAAGGTAATCACGAAAAGGCTAGTAAGTATTTTAATACTGCATATGAAGCAAGACAAACACTTATACAAAGGAGTGCATTGAAATGAAAAAATTATTAATGGGTACTGTTAGTTTTATAGCTGTTTTAGGTATAGGTACTTTTACGGATTCATATTCATCACAAGCAGATCACGGACGTCCGCCAGCACTGCAAATACCTGATTATGCACCTACATACAGTGTTGACGATTATAATAACATGCCTAATTTTGACCACGGTAGACCACCTATGGTGAACAATCACGCAGACCTATAATAAAAAAGAAGAACGTTTACCCTCACAAATAAGCGTTCTTCTTTTATTTTGCGCTTTATCTCCAGCGCCATGCGATCGTTGTATCTTCTATGTAAATAGCCGGTATATCGATCCCTAAGTATTTACTTTCATTTTCATCTAAAATAGACCAATTACTTTCCGCTAAAAATTCTGGATCTGCGCTGTTAAAATCAAATTCAGTGTCTTCATCAACCATCCCGCGAAAATATTCATGAAATGGCTTACTATTTTCATTTAAGTGAATCGTCCCATACATCCACGGTGTATCTGCGGATACTTCTGTAATATCACCTAATTCAATATCTTTAAAATATAGTTTCATATGGACACCCGCTTGTCTGTGAATTTTATGTAATTCTCTAGTATTTTCTTCTTTAATTCCATACTTATTACCTATTTTATTATAGATAGTTCATTTAAC
Source organism: Bacillus pfraonensis (assembly GCF_050768835.1). Taxonomy (NCBI): domain Bacteria; kingdom Bacillati; phylum Bacillota; class Bacilli; order Caryophanales; family Bacillaceae; genus Bacillus; species Bacillus pfraonensis. The sequence continues at coordinate 183,782 of NZ_JAHCDO010000005.1, forward strand.
TTTCATTAACAATAATTTTACTAATTCTCCATTTGCATCAAGAGGATCAATAATGTGTAAAATTTCACCTTTTCTCATCGTACTTTTATGATGCTATCCTCCAGCAGCTCCTGCTCTATTTATATTCCCGTGAAACATATGTTCAACGGTGCCATTGTTATTATAAATAGAATGAGGATGAGATTTAAAACGGATTAAAGAATAAGAAAGTATCTTTAGCTTGTCTAAAATCAGGCGTATCAAATTTAGGTCGCAAATCACTTCCGTCAGCAAAAGCAAATCGGTCTTTCAATGGTAATTGGCTCGAGTTTGTCCGTAACGAATAGCATGATTATAAATTTAAAAATAAATGTTATAATCACCAAAAATAAAAGGCGTGAGCTATCTGGCTCACGCTTAAGAAGGATTGTAATTTAAATGTTGTTGTAAAAGTTAATTTTTTTAGTTGTTATCTTTATACATTTTTTGTGCTTGTCCCCAAACCTCAATTAAATTTCTAAGTTCAGTTGTTTCGATTTTACATACATTAGGATCATGGATAGAATATAAATCTACAAGTATAGTTTCATCCTTTTTTACTTGAATTGCACATAATGTACCTTGAAATTCATTATATTCTTTTAGGTTATTTAATACTTCATCGATTTGTTGTAACCACCATTTAATTGGAATCCCTTGGATATCGTTTTCTAAAAATGTTGCTACAATTTCTAGTTCTTTTGGTAATTCTATTTTTAAAGAATCTAAGCCTTGATTTTTTGTTACTTTATATATGTATTTCACTTTTTGTTACCTCATAATCTTTAATACATTGGATAAACAGTTATAATCTTACCATTTCTTATAAGACTACTGAATGATGTTTGATAGAATCATCTCAAGCTTTTAGTAGAGTAGAATTTAAATTTCTCTGAAAAGAATTGACTTACTTTTTGTTTGTAACTATAATGATTACAAGTAAATTAAATAGTATGAAAGAAATTAAATAAAAGAAATATTCCAGGTGCATTCTCATTTAGAGAGAGAGCGTGTTTTTTTATTATTGTTGTAACTTATTTAGTTACAACAGTGTAGCTATAAAATGCTGACAAAAAGTGAAAGCTTATGTTAAGTGTATTTTTTTATGACTCAAAGTAGCGGAAAGGAGACAATCAACTTGAAACGATTAAAGTTCTATATTATTAGTGGCATTGCGCTTCTATTATTAGTAATTGTTAATATTGTCGAAAAGCCAACAGCAAAGGTAGAAGAAGTAAAGGATACAGTGGTAACAAAACTAAATACAGAAGAAAAAATGGCGGAAATCGACGGACAAACGATCTATTTTAAACAGATTAGTGAAGGAAAACCGCCGCTGCTTATGCTTCATGGCTTTGGAGGTTCTTCTGATGGATTCCGTGATATTTATCCGGAACTCGCGAAAGATCATACGATTATTGCGGTTGATATTTTAGGATTCGGACGTTCTTCGAAGCCGATGGATTTTCAGTATTCATTCCCGGTGCAAGCAAATTTATATTATAAGTTAATGAAAAAACTAGGCTATGATCAGTTTGCGGTGCTCGGTCATTCGATGGGGGGAGAGATTTCTCTTAATTTAACGTATTTATATCCTGAGGCGATTACGCATCTTATTTTAGCGGACTCGACAGGAATCGAATCTTTCCGGCAAAAAGGAGATACTCAAAAGCCAAAATTATCAGCTGATATAAATACGGTATCTACTATTACGGATTATGATAAAAATGAAGTGAAAAATAGAAGAGATGATAAAGAACATTATCGTGAACTAACGAAAATGAGAGAGCGCCGCATTGTGATGGATGCAGATGCGATTCAAGTGCCCACATTAATTATTTGGGGGAGAAATGATAAAAGCGTGCCATGGAAAAATGGTGAGACCTATCACCAATTATTCAAAAATAGTACATTCCATATAATCGAAAAAGGATACCATGCGCCGTTTCGTCAAGAGCCGGAAGAGTTTATGGGATATGTCCAAGCTTTTTTCGAAAAACATGCGAATCATTAACCAGTGTTTCAGTATGAAAAAGGGAAGGTAATAGATTCTTGTTTATGTCGTTATTTGCTGAATGGTCGATATCCTTTGTCGAATCGCTGATATATTTCAATTTGCGCCGATATATGGTGAGAAACGGTCGATATATTTGAAAAATCGCCGATAAAATTTCTCTACACCCTGAAAAAGGTTCTACTGAAGCAAGCAGAGCCTTTTTTGTATGTGTAATTGTCAGAAAAATATTTCTCAATATTTTTTATGTCGTAATTTTTAAAATATATTGAAAATTAAATAACCAAACAATATTATTTAAATATCGACAAAAAACGATAATTCGCAGGACATAGGGAGGGAATGGATTGAAAAAGAATAAGAAGTTAAAACCTTTATCAGTATTAGCAACAGCGGCAGTGCTAAGTAGTACGTTTGCATTTGGAAGTCAGGCAGCGGCTGAAACGCCATCATCATCGTTGCCGATTGATGAGCATTTAATACCGGAGGAACGTTTGGCGAAAGCGTTGAAAGAGCGCGGAGTCATTGATAAATCAGCATCACAAGCTGAGACATCAAAAGCTGTAGAAAAGTATGTTGAGAAAAAGAAAGGGGAAAACCCTGGAAAAGAGATTGTTACAGGAGATAGTTTGACGCAAGAAGCTTCTGATTTTATGAAAAAAGTAAAAGATGCAAAGATGCAAGAAAAGGAACAAGCAGATAAGCCAGCAGTAGGACCAGTAGCTGGTCAAGATGCAGGAATGAATCCTAGGAAGTTAAACGGGAAAGTTCCGACTACACCAGCAAAACAAGAAGAATATAATGGGGCAGTTCGCACAGATAAAGTGCTTGTTTTACTTGTAGAATTTAGCGATTTCAAACATAACAATATTGATCAAGAACCAGGATATATGTATTCGAAAGACTTTAATCGTGAGCACTATCAAAAAATGTTATTTGGTGATGAGCCGTTTACGTTATTTGACGGATCAAAAATTAACACATTTAAGCAATATTATGAAGAGCAATCAGGTGGTAGCTACACAGTTGATGGAACTGTAACGGAATGGTTAACTGTTCCAGGAAAAGCTTCCGATTACGGTTCAGATGCTGGAACTGGTCATGATAATAAAGGGCCTTTAGGACCACGTGATTTTGTGAAGGAAGCATTAAAAGCAGCGGTAGCAAAAGGGATTAACTTAGCGGACTTTGACCAATTTGATCAGTACGATCAAGATGGTGATGGAAATAAAAATGAGCCAGACGGCATTATTGATCATTTAATGGTTGTGCATGCGGGTGTTGGACAAGAAGCTGGCGGCGGTAAATTGAAAGATGATGCGATTTGGTCTCATCGTTCAAAACTTGGATCAAAACCATATGCGATTGATGGAACAAAATCTTCTGTTTCAAATTGGGGCGGAAAGATGGCGGCATACGACTATACAATCGAACCTGAAGATGGAGCGGTTGGTGTGTTTGCTCATGAGTACGGTCATGATTTAGGTTTACCAGATGAGTACGATACAAAGTATACAGGGAACGGTGAGCCAGTTGAATCTTGGTCTCTTATGAGTGGCGGTAGCTGGTCTGGGAAAATTGCCGGAACAGAGCCAACAAGTTTCTCACCACAAAATAAAGAGTTTTTCCAAAAAAATATGGGTGGCAACTGGGCGAATATTTTAGAAGTAGATTATGATAAACTTCGTAAAGGTATTGGGGCTGCAACATATATCGACCAAAGTGTTACGAAGTCAAAACGACCAGGGATTGTTCGCGTGAACTTACCTGACAAAAATATTAAAAATATCGAAGCAGCATTCGGTAAGCAGTTTTATTACAGTACAAAAGGGAATGACATGCATACATCACTTGAAACACCAGTATTCGATTTAACAAATGCGACAAATGCGAAGTTTGATTACAAGGCATTTTATGAGCTTGAAGCGAAGTATGATTTCCTTGAAGTGAATGCAATTACGGAAGATGGAACAAAAGTGCGTATTGATAGAATTGGTGAAAAAGATGTAAAAGGCGGTATGGATACAACTGAAGGGAAATGGGTTGATAAGTCATACGATTTAAGCCAATTCAAAGGAAAGAAAGTAAAACTACAGTTTGAATATGTAACAGATATTGCAGTGTCTTACAAAGGGTTTGCTCTAGATAATGCAGCATTAACTGTAGATGGTAAAGTTGCGTTTTCAGATGATGCAGAAGGACAATCAACAATGATGTTAAAAGGATTTACTGTATCTAACGGATTTGAACAGAAAAAACATAATTACTATTTAGAGTGGAGAAATTATGCTGGTTCTGACACGGCATTAAAACATGCGCGTGGTCCAGTATTTAACACAGGAATGGTTGTATGGTATGCGGATCAAAGCTTTACAGATAACTGGGTAGGCGTGCATCCAGGTGAAGGATTCTTAGGAGTAGTAGATTCTCATCCAGAGGCAATTGTAGGAACGTTAAACGGACAACCAACTGTGAAGAGCAGTACACGTTATCAAATTGCAGATGCGGCATTCTCATTTGACCAAACGCCGGCATGGAAAGTAGATTCACCAACTCGCGGAATTTTTGATTATAAAGGATTGCCAGGGGTTGCGAAATTTGATGATTCTAAGCAATACATCAACAGCATTATTCCAGATGCAGGACGTAAGTTACCAAAACTAGGATTAAAGTTTGAAGTAGTAGGTCAAGCGGAAGACAACTCTGCAGGTGCAGTTTGGATTCATCGTTAAAATGAAGCTAGGAGCAGTACTCTTAATGGGTACTGCTCTTAGAGTTTGAAAAAGAATGTATGGAAAAGAGTCATAATCTTGTCCTTCCTCTCATACAGTGAAACTAACAAGGCTTGTCTTAGGAAAGGAAGGAAATCAAGTGGAAACTTTACCATGGTGGATTTATCTTGTTATTATCGGGATTGTCGTAAGTGGCTACATGGTTTTATATACTTCTAAAAAAGAGCAAGAGATGGATAATGAGTTTATTGAAAAAGAAGGCGAAGTATATATGAAGCGTTTAGAAGAAGAGCGCGAGAGACGTAATCAAGAAAGTGATAAGGATTCTGTGTTGCTTTAATTGAAAAATATATATCAATAGCAGCTGCCCCTAAATTAGGGGCAGTTTTTTATATCGGCGGAAAGTACGAATATATCAGCGATTTTTCAAATATATCGACCGTTTCTCATCCTATATCGTCGATTCGACATAGGATATCGACCATTCGACGCCGCGCGACAAGAAAGGGAGCTAAAAATTTCTCCTACTCGCTTTTCTTTTTACTTAAATTGTGTACTATAAGAGGTAGAATGACGTAAAGAAGGGGATTTTTAGAATGGAATTTCATGAACAAAAGATTTTGCCAGCTGTTCGGCAGATTAAAGATTTAGAAAAGTTATTACATAGCTCGTATGAGTATATTGTTATTTTAGATATTCATATCGGTCAATTGAAGAGTGTTGTGGCACTGGCGAAGCAGCATGGTAAAAAAGTATTTTTACATGTTGATTTAATTCACGGATTGCAAAGTGATGGACATGCGACAGAGTTTTTATGCCAAGAATATAAGCCGTATGGATTATTGTCGACAAAGGCAAGTGTCATTATGAAGGCGAAGCAAAAGGGCGTTGTCGCGATTCAGCGTATCTTTTTAATTGATTCGAGTGCGATGGAGAAAAGTTGCAATCTGTTAGAAAAAACGAAACCGGATTATATTGAGGTACTTCCGGGCGCTTTAACAGGTGTGATTGCTGAAGTGAAAGAACGAACCGGTGTGCCGATTTTAGCAGGCGGATTTATCCGTACGGTGGATGATGTAGAAAGAGCGTTAGAGGCTGGTGCGACAGCGATTACAACGTCGAAAAAAGAACTATGGAAACATTTCCAAAAATAGTGTCGAAAATGTGAAAAAATTTTATTGACACCGCTTTCATTTGAGGTTAACATTATAGACAAGTTAATAAACGTGACGGAGAAAAGAAGAGATCCACATTTCATTGTTTCTATATTGTTATATAGAAACGTGTTAGCTGTGGGTCTTTTTCTTTCGAAAAAAACGAATGGCCATTCATTTTCTCTCTATCACATTGGAATCATTTAAATTGATTGTGGAGGGATTTTATGTCAGCATTTTTAGGGGAGTTAATAGGGACAGCGTTGTTAATCGTTCTTGGTGGTGGCGTTTGTGCTGGTGTAAGTTTAAAGAAGTCGTTTGCTAAGGATTCTGGTTGGATTGTTATTACGATGGGATGGGGCTTGGCAGTTGCCATCGCAGCATATGCAGTAGGATCAATTAGTGGAGCACATTTAAACCCAGCATTAACAATTGGACTCGCATTTAAGGGAGCGTTCCCATGGAATGATGTACCAGGTTACATTGTAGCGCAAATGATTGGGGCAATCATCGGTGCAATTATCGTATATTTACATTACTTACCGCATTGGAAAGAAACAGAAGATCCATCTGCAAAGTTAGGCGTTTTTGCAACAGGACCAGCAATTCCGAACACATTTGCAAACCTTTTAAGTGAAATGATTGGAACATTCGTTTTAGTATTTGGTATATTAGCAATTGGTGCAAATAAATTTGCGGATGGTTTAAATCCATTCGTTGTTGGTTTCTTAATTGTAAGTATCGGTTTATCATTAGGTGGAACAACAGGGTATGCAATCAACCCAGCTCGTGACTTAGGTCCGCGTATTGCACACTTCTTCCTTCCGATTGCAGGAAAGGGCGGATCAAACTGGAAGTATGCATGGATTCCGGTAGTAGGACCGATTTTAGGTGGATCACTTGCAGGTTTATTCCATCAAGTTGTATTTGAAGGAAAACAAAATGCAGCACTTATTTATGTGATAATTGCAACTGTGATTGTACTAGCAATCTCTTATATGACAAGCAAAAAGAGCGGAAGCAATACAAATAGTAGAAAAGTAGCATAAGGGGGAACTAATTATGAAAAAATATATTCTTTCATTAGACCAAGGAACAACAAGCTCACGTGCAATCCTTTTTAATAAAGAAGGTAAAATTGTTCATTCAGCTCAAAAAGAATTTACACAACATTTTCCAAAGCCAGGCTGGGTAGAACATAATGCGCAAGAAATTTGGGGATCTATCTTAGCAGTTATTGCAACTTGCTTAAGTGAAGCAGATGTAAAACCAGAGCAAATCGCTGGTATCGGGATTACAAACCAACGTGAAACAGCGGTTGTATGGGATAAAGAAACTGGTAAACCAGTTTATAACGCAATCGTATGGCAATCACGCCAAACAGCTGAAATTTGTGATGAGTTAAAAGAAAAAGGCTATAGCGATATGGTTCGCGAAAAAACAGGTCTTTTAATTGATGCATACTTCTCAGGTACGAAAGTAAAATGGATTCTAGATAACGTTGAAGGTGCAAGAGAAAAAGCGGAACGCGGCGAATTATTATTCGGAACAATTGATACATGGCTTGTATGGAAATTGTCTGGTGGGAAAGCGCACGTAACAGACTATTCAAACGCATCACGTACATTAATGTTTAATATTCATGACCTAGAGTGGGATGATGAGCTTTTAGACATGTTAACAGTACCGAAAAGCATGCTTCCAGAAGTACGTCAATCTTCTGAAGTATACGGTCATACAATTGATTATCATTTCTTCGGTCAAAATGTACCGATTGCAGGTATCGCTGGTGACCAACAAGCAGCGTTATTTGGACAAGCTTGCTTCGGTGAAGGTATGGCGAAAAACACGTACGGAACTGGTTGCTTCATGTTAATGAACACAGGTGAAAAAGCAGTTGCGTCTGAGCATGGTCTATTAACAACAATTGCATGGGGTTTAAATGGTAAAGTTGAATATGCATTAGAAGGAAGTATTTTCGTAGCAGGTTCAGCAATCCAGTGGTTACGTGACGGCATGCGCATGTTTAAAGATGCAAGTGAAAGTGAAGAATACGCAAATCGCGTAGAATCAACAGACGGCGTATATGTTGTTCCAGCATTCGTAGGGCTTGGAACACCGTACTGGGATAGTGAAGTACGCGGAGCGGTATTTGGCGTAACGCGCGGTACAACGAAAGAACACTTTATCCGTGCAACGCTAGAGTCATTAGCATACCAAACGAAAGATGTATTATGCGCAATGGAAGCAGATTCTGGTATTAAACTGAAAACATTACGCGTGGACGGCGGAGCTGTTAAGAATAACTTCTTAATGCAGTTCCAAAGTGATATGTTAGATGTGCCAGTAGAGCGCCCAGAAGTAAATGAAACAACGGCTTTAGGGGCAGCATATTTAGCAGGTCTTGCAGTTGGATATTGGGAAAACCAAGAAGAAATTAAATCGCAGTGGAATATGGATAGAAGCTTTGCACCAGCAATGGAAGCAGAAACAAGTGAAGAGCTATATGCTGGCTGGAAAAAAGCAATTGAAGCAACAAAAGCTTTTAAATAATCATAAACAGTGTTATAATGATGATAAGTTAATAATTCGGTAGGAGATATGGAGAGACCACAACGCGCTATAGAAGCGATTTCTATAGCGGAGTTTGTGGTCTCTTTTTTCGTATAAATAGGGAGGAATTACCATGAAATTTTCAAGTAAACAACGTAAAGACGTATTAAACGGAGTAAATAAACAAGAATTAGATGTGATCGTAATTGGTGGAGGTATTACTGGTTCTGGTATTGCATTAGACGGAGCAACACGCGGTTTATCAACGATTGTGTTTGAAATGCAAGACTTTGCAGCAGGTACATCAAGTCGTTCAACGAAACTTGTACACGGTGGTTTACGTTATTTAAAACAACTTGAAGTGAAAATGGTAGCAGAAGTTGGGAAAGAGCGTGCGATCGTATATGAGAACGGTCCCCATGTAACAACACCAGAGTGGATGTTACTTCCGTTCCATAAGGGCGGCACATTCGGTTCATTTAGTACATCAATTGGTCTTCGTGTATACGACTTCTTAGCAGGTGTAAAACGAAGCGAGCGTAGAAAAATGTTTAGCCGCGAAGAAACAATGAAGAAAGAACCGCTTGTAAAACAAGAAGGTCTAAAGGGCGGCGGTTACTACGTAGAATATCGTACAGATGATGCACGTTTAACAATTGAAGTAATGAAAGAAGCAATTGAGCACGGTGCAAAAGCAGTTAACTATGCAAAAGTAGACGGTTTCTTATATAAAGATGGAAAAGTATGTGGTGTACGCGTTATCGACTTATTAGACGGAGAAGTATATGAAGTGTACGGTAAGAAAATTGTAAATGCAGCTGGTCCTTGGGTAGATACACTTCGTGAAAAAGATAATTCGAAAAAAGGAAAAGTATTGCAATTATCAAAAGGTGTTCACTTAGTTATCGACCAAAAACGTTTCCCGCTTGGTCAAGCGATCTATTTTGATACACCAGACAAACGTATGGTCTTCGCGATTCCGCGCGGCGGGAAAACATATGTAGGTACAACAGATACGTTCTATGATAAAGACGCAGCAGTACCACAAATGACAACAGAAGATCGCACATACATCATCAATGCGATCAACTATATGTTCCCAAGCGTAAAAATTACTGAAAAAGATATTGAATCAAGCTGGGCTGGTGTTCGTCCATTAATTTATGAAGAAGGTAAGAGTGCATCTGAAATTTCTCGTAAAGATGAAATTTGGACTTCTGAATCTGGCTTAATTACAATTGCGGGCGGTAAATTAACAGGATATCGCAAAATGGCAGAGATGGTAGTAGATTATGTAACGTCTCTATTACAAAAAGAAGATCACAGTTCTTATCCGAAGAGCGAAACGAAACATATGCCAATCTCTGGTGGTCATGTAGGTGGTTCTAAACAATTACCAACATTCATTGCGAAAAAAGCTGGGGAAGGAACAAAGTACGGTTTAACAACGCAGCAAGCAGAAGAGTTTGCGAAATTCTATGGTTCTAACGTTGATATTCTCTTTAACTTAGCAAAAGAGCTAAAAGCAGATGCAAAAGAGTATAACATGCCGTTAGACGTACTTGTACCGCTTGTATACGCGATGGATTATGAAATGACAGTGAAGCCTGTTGACTTCTTCGTACGCCGCAGAGGGGCTGTATTCTTCAACATTCACTGGGTATACGATTGGAAAGAAAACGTAATTGCGTATATGGCAGCAAAATTAGGCTGGAGCAAAGAAGAACAAATGAAATATACAGCTGAACTAGAGAAAGCATTAAGAGACGCTGTAGTGCCTGTAGATCAGCAAGAGCAAGCGGCAGCATTAGCATAAGAAATGAGGAATAAAAGAGTGCGTGCCTAAGGGGAGAAAACGCCCTTCAGGCACTTTTTATAAAGTGAAACACATTTTTTATGTTTTTTTTTATGGTTTTTTTGTTATAATAACATACGGGTTAAGGGAAGACTTTTATCTTCCCTTGTGTTTTTATCTGCATCTAGCTTTTTGCTAGATGCTTTTTTTATAATATTTCATTTCTAAAAGAAATAAATCGTAAAACAAAAAAAGTCTACATAGAGATCTAATTTCCTCAAGATGTATGAAATGAGAGGGGACACGGATATGTGGAAGGAATGGATAAGAACGATTTCAAAAGAGTATGTGTTTCATGCGCCTGCTGATGTAAATAAGCTTGAAGAAATGAAGGCCATATTCAATCTAAAGCTTCTGGATGAATTACAGAGTTTGCTAGAAGAAACAGATGGTGTAACCGATCGATATGGATGTCATCTCGTTTGGTCGACAAGCCGAATGGTAAAGGAAAATGTAAATCTTAGAAGTTACGAGGAATTTAAAGACTTATATATGCCTTTTGATGGCTTATTATTCATTGCAGATGCAGGGAATGGTGATTTATTTGGGTATTCCATTTTAAACGGCTCTATACAAAAGGCCGATATTTATGTATGGAATCATGAAAATGATAGTCGTACTTGGGTTGCTCCTTCTTTAAAGAAATTCATTGAATGGTGGAGTAATGGAACAATTCGCATTTAGTAATACCCAACTAAAAAAGGGTAATAAAATAAGCTGTCAGGAAAGACCTGACAGCTTATTTCATAAGAATTATTTTTTCTCTTTTTCATCAGCTTTTGGAGTTTCAAAGATATCTTTTAAATCTTTATCGTTAACTTTCACGTCAGCTTTTTTCAATTCTTTCTCTTGAAGTTTAGCCATGAATTCGCCATCTTGCATCTTTTTCGCAACAAGTTCTTTTTTGATGTCAGCTTTTGCTTGATCAAATGTTTTTTCTTGTTCTTTAATATCAGTTACTTTAATGATGTGATAACCGAATTGTGATTTTACTGGCTCACTTACTTCGTCTTTTTTCATTTTATATGCAGCTTCTTCAAATTCTTTTACCATTTTACCAGGTCCGAAGAAACCTAAGTCGCCGCCTTTTTCTTTTGATCCTGTATCTTCTGAGTATTGTTTTGCAAGTTCTTCAAAAGATTTACCTTGTCCAAGTTCTTCTTTTACTTTTTTCGCAGTTGCTTCATCTTTTACAAGGATGTGGCTTGCCTTAATTTCAGGTTTATAATTTTCTTTTAGTTCTTTGTCAGTGATACTGCCTTCAATCGCTTTTGTCATTGCTAATTCAGCGCGAACGCTTTCTTTAAATGATTTATCCGTAAATCCTTGTTGTTTTAGAGCGGCATCAAATTGATCACCAAGTTGCTTCTTATACTCGTCGTATTTCTTGTCAACTTCTTTATCATCGATTTTATAGTTTGTAACAAGTACTTTTTCTAATACCATACCATTTAAAATTTGTTTACCAGCTCTGTCTTTCATCTTTTCATAAAATTCGTCTTTTGAAATGTCACCAGCTTTAGAGGTAACGATTTTATCAGCTGATCCACATGCTGATAAGGCAATCAAACTTGTTGCTGCTAAGGCAAGCATAGCTTTCTTCATTCAATAAACACTCCTACTATTATGTATTTTTAATTCATCCCGCACAAATAAACATTTTTGTTCATAAGAGCCCGATTAAGTCTCACTGGTTTGCTTTTTTATAAGGTAAAAAGCCTTGCTTAACAGGGCTTACCGAGGCTGAGGATGAAATCTAGCTGAAGGTAATTTTATTCTATAGTATAAGCAATATGTACAAAATTTAATATATCATATTTCGACGTCTTTTCCTATTGATAAAGAAAAATTGCCCATTTGTTTATGATGATTGTCAGATTAAGGAGAGAGTACCATATTGGGCGATTGTGCATATAAAGGAAAGAGGAGGGATGGGGGAATGAATTCATCACTTATTATTTTATTGCTTGTACTGTTTATTTTATTGGTTATAGTAGGTATAATTTGCTTATAGAGGAAAAAAGTGAGGAAGGGACTTCCCTTCCTCACTTTCCATGAAATATAATTTCTATATAACTAGAAATTAATAGAATCGTAATACATACATTAATCACTCGAAAAGCGCTCGTTTGGCGTCTCTCGGATAGTTGTTTTCGCACGCAGAGTGTATGCGTCAGGAAATTCGTGTAGAATAGAACAATAAGTGCAAATGTGACAAAAACAATTTCTATAAGAGTCACGAGGAGATACCTCCTTTTGGCCAAAATACATATACTTTTATATATTGTATCATACGATATTTTGTTCGTGTTATAAAATTCAGAAATAGAAGACATTGTGTTAGAAAGTGAGGGAGAAAATGGACGTTGTAAAGAGACTAGAACAAGCTGAATATTATGTAGAACTTCTTTTTCAAATGATCGACGAAGATAAGTGTCCATTTTATTCTTTAATTATAAAGAAAAAAGCTCGTAAAAAGGATATTGAACGTATACTGAATCTTTGTGAACAATTGAACGAACAATACATAGCAGAGAAACAAGAAGGCTTACTTTTATTTGATACTCTTTTGGAGCAGTTTGAAAAAGCGCTTCCACATCAGCTCGAAGTAAACGAGACTGCAGAAGCGCTCCATAGACAAGGCTTATTTCAGCCAATTATGCAAGAATTTTTACGCATGACAGCAAAAAAATAATCGATTTTATTTTTTAACTAATTTTTGATCGTGTTCCGTAAAATTTTCCTCAATATCTTCTAGTGATTTCTCAAAAATATCGATAAAATCCTGTCCATAAATGTTTCTTAAAATCGCGATTAATTCGATATTTTCTGGGAACTTACCGTAGAAGTTTCGAAGAGCAAGAGCGCCATTAAAGACCGAATTATTTTCAGGGTCATACTCCTCCATTAATTGCAGCAGCAATTCTTCCCCTTTTGGTGTAATTTCAATATACGTATTTCGCTTATCATCTTCTTTCTTTGAGAATACAAGATAGCCGCGCTCTTCAAGTTTTTTAGAAAAGTTAAATGCCGTCGATACGTGCATCACGCCAAACTTTGCAATCTCAGAAATAGAAGCCCCTTTCAAATGATAAGCAATGGTTAAAATATGGTGCTCATTAATGTTTAAATCGTATGGTTTAATCCACTGTTGCCAATCTTTTTCTACACATTTCCATAATGCTTTTGATAATTGAGCAATGCGTTGGCTAAAAATCATTGCTTCTTTGACCGAATAATCTTTTTCTCCACTTTTCATGTACTCACCCACTTTAACATTCTTTTTCATTAGTATCTATTATGCCAGTAAAATAAAAATTAATAAAGTCTTTTTGTGAGAATTGTGAAAATTTTTCGGAAAAATTATAATTTTGTACAAATCATGCATAGTTGTGGAAGCGTTTTAGGTGTCGTAACTATAAGTGTCATCTTCACATCGTAATGGATAACATATATTGTAAATGCATAAAAACACGACATATCTATGTGATATGTCGTGTTAGGACAAATATTTATAAAAAATATTTGTTATATGCAAAAACTAAGAATGGAACATCGTTTACGCTTTTTCTGGAACTGCTTGTTGCAATTTTTCAATTGATTTTTGAATGTCTAAAATCTCTTGTTCAATATGAAGTTTGTTTTGAGAAATATCTTGTTTCCATGTGGAAAGCGTATCTTGCATATCATCTTTTAATTCTTGAAACACTTCTTTACCTTCTGAAGCTGTTTCAACAATTTGGCGTTTTAATAATTTCGTATCAGCTGCAATATCTGATAACGTTTTTTTCACATCATTTCCTTTTTCTTTTAGCTTACTGCGCATATCTTTACCAGAAGAAGGAGTTGAAAAAAGAACGGCTAGTCCAGCGACAGCGCCACCGCAAATTAAACCTGTTACAAAAGATTTAGCTTTTGACATAAAAGGAAACCTCCTTATTTTTTGTTCATATTCATGATGTATAAAACGATGCATATGCTTAAGACAAGGGGGGATAAAAGTGAAACTCGTGACAACGATTTGCTTTATCGTAAGTCTTTTCTTTCTTGTACGTGCTATGCATTTACTGTTATTTGTAAAACAAAAAAGATCGTATCCTCCAGCATTTTGGGTGAAGAAACAAGCCATGCAGTATATGTCTTTTGGAGGAATAGGCTTGTTATGTACAATTTTATTTTATATGCTACTATAGTCTATTTTACACTATTTGCAATGGTACTTGCGATGTTTTGTAAATTTTCCGTCGTATATTCATTTTGGTGTGATTTCCAAACAGCGCCAAAACCATCGTTTTCACCGTAGCGTGGGATTAAATGGAGGTGGAAGTGGAATACAGTTTGTCCAGCTTTTTCACCGTTGTTATTTAGAAGGTTAAAGCCAACTGGGTTAAATTCAGATTTAATCGCATTTGAGATTTTCGGAACGACAGAAAAAATGTGTGATGCAATTTCTGGCGTTAAAGCAAAAATGTCTTGCTTATGTACCTTTGGAATAACAAGTGTATGTCCTTTTGTCACTTGACTAATATCTAGAAATGCAAGTACATGCTCATCTTCATATACTTTTGAGCAAGGAATTTGTCCTTCAATAATTTTACAAAAAATACAATTATCCGCTGTATGATTCATTGTCCTCATCCTTTCAAGTAGGTCTTAGCCGTATTTTACCATACTTACATAGGAGAACAAACACGAAAAACAGGAAGCTGACTCAGCTTCCTGTTTTCTGAAGAGGGATTGAAAAAGCATTTCATTTAATCTACCGTTCACAGACACCTCATTTATTTAGGAAATATGTGACAATTCGGCTTGTATTCTGCCGTAGACACCCCATTTACAATGAAATGATAATCCTTTATAAAATGAACTTGTTTATTTTATAAAACAGTATATACTCTCCTCGAGACACCCCGTTTCTAAAATAAAACAAATTATCTGGTTTCGTGTAAATTTTCTTTGTCCATTATGGACACCCCATTTCATGATGATTTCGCTAGGCTATATTCATCAACTTGGTGGCTGCTTTTTCAATGTGTTCCTTCTTCACTCATTATGATGTCCCGTTTCAGAAATGGTATGCAAAGAAATTAATTTTTTTGAAGAAATTTAGGTACTATGTAGTATCTTTTGTTTTTTGGTAAGATAAATATATACATTCGATTGAAGGATACGCTTTTCTAAGCGGATGAATATAAAGAAGAAAGTGGTGTCATATGGGACAGTTATTACATGTGGAAAATGTCACAGGAGGATATACGAAGCGGCCGGTGCTGCAAGACGTTTCATTTTCTGTGAAAAAAGGTGAACTTGTTGGCTTAATCGGTTTAAATGGAGCAGGTAAAAGTACGACCATCAAACATATTATCGGGTTAATGGAACCGAAAAAAGGAAGCGTTACAATTAACGGAAAAACAATTCGAGAAGATATGACTGCATATCGATCTAGTTTTTCATTCATTCCAGAAACACCTGTATTATATGATGAGTTAACGTTAGAAGAACATTTGAAGTTAACAGCGATGGCATATGGTGTTGATGAACAACAATATGAAGAACGTGTTCAGCAACTATTAAAAGAATTTCGAATGACGAATCGTTTAAAATGGTTCCCGGCTCATTTTTCAAAAGGGATGAAGCAAAAAGTAATGATTATGAGTGCGTTTCTTGTTGAACCATCGCTTTATATTGTCGATGAACCTTTCGTTGGACTTGATCCGTTAGCGATTCAATCACTCCTTCAAATGATGGACAAGATGAAAAAGAGTGGTGCTGGCATTTTAATGAGTACCCATATTTTAGCGACAGCAGAACGTTACTGTGATTCCTTTATTATTTTACATCAAGGTGAAATCCGTGCGAAAGGAACACTATCTGAGTTGCAGTCACAATTTAACATGCCAGGTGCAACGCTAGACGATATTTATATTGCGTTAACAAAGGAAGAAGATTATGAATAGCAAAGCGTTATGGAAAGAACGGTTCAAGTATTTCTTAAAAGAAGTTCGTACATATAGTAAGTATGTTTTTAACGATCATTTAAAATTTATTTTTGTATTTATCATTGGAGCAGGTGCGTATTATTATCAGCAATGGCTGCAAACACTGACTCCAGCATTTCCGACCGCGCTTGTTATGGCGGTGCTACTCGGGCTTGTATTAACGGCAGGATCGATTCAAACGTTATTAAAAGAAGCAGATCTTGTGTATTTGCTTCCAGTTGAAGAAAAATTAAAGCCGTATTTTACAAAGGCGTTTCTCTTTACATTTATGATTCAGCTGTATGTAATCGCAATCGTATCAGCTGCACTTGCTCCGCTATATTTCCAGCAGATGAAGCAAACAGGCGGTGCTTACATATGGATTGTGGTCGCACTTGTGTTAGTTAAAGCATGGAATTTATTTGTAGCATGGGAAAAATCGTTTTTAACAGATCAAGGCATGCAGCGCGCGGATTGGTTCATTCGCTTTTTATGTAATGGATTATTTGTGTACTTTCTTGTCGAGCGTACTTCAGTGATTTACACCGGAGTCATCCTCTTTGTAATGGTTATCTATCTTGCCTTCATGTATCAAAAGGTAAAAGGAAAACCGCTAAACTGGGAATATTTAATTGCAGAAGAAGGCAAGAAAATGATGTTTTTATACCGCATTGCCAACATGTTTGTTGATGTACCAGCATTAAAGGAGCGAGTATCACGCCGAAAATGGCTTGATTTTGTGCTTTCAATAATTGGTGAAAAACGTACATATTTATATTTGTATACACGTACATTTTTAAGATCTGGGAATTACTTTGGTCTATATATTCGCTTGCTTGCGATTGGCGGTGTGATTCTTTACTTTATACCGTTTTTATATGGACGTTTTATTGTAAGTATCGTATTTCTATACTTAATTGGTTATCAACTATTAAGCCTTTGGAAACACCATCGTTTAAAGCTTTGGCTTGATTTATATCCGGTGACCCATGAAGAAAAGAAAAAGGATTTTCTGAAATTGCTCAGTGCAATTTTATGTGTTGGCAGTATTGTATTTACAATCATATTTGCTTTCGCAACAAAAGATATCATCATGACTTGTGTTGTACTTGCCATTAGCATAGCTTTTAGTATCGGTTTTGTTTATCAATATGGCGTAAAACGTATCGAACGTTTAAATTGAAAGGAATGAACTTATGACTGAATATGAAGAGAAGGTCATAAAAGAATTGCAGCAGTGGAAACATACAATCATGAAAGATTCTTCTATGATGACTCGTTTTTCAAAAAAGGTACAAACGAAAGTACAACAGTTAATCCCAGAAAAAGTGCAAAACGTGCTAACGGAAACAATAAAAAAGATGGTACAAGGGATTAGTGCTGGATCTCATTTTATAAAACCGAAGTTAAAAGAAACAGACTGGTCCTTGCAAAGAAGAGATGAAGAAGTGTTAAAGAAAATGGATGAGTACAAAAAGATTGCCGCAGCAGAAGGCGCTGGAACAGGAGCGGGCGGCTTTCTTTTAGGGCTTGCCGATTTTCCGCTTTTACTCAGCATTAAAATTAAATTTTTATTTGATGCCGCGACTCTATATGGATTTGATACGAGCAAAGAAGAAGAGCGTCTTTTTATCCTGCATGTATTTCAACTTGCTTTCTCAAGTGATGACCATCGCAAGGAAATATGGAAAGCAATTGAAACGTGGGACACAGAGAAAGAAAATCATATGGACTGGGAGAAATTTCAGAAAGAGTACCGCGATTATATCGATTTAGCGAAGATGCTACAGCTTGTGCCGGTCATTGGTGCGCCGGTTGGGGCGTATGCGAATTATCAATTGTTGCAACGCCTTGGCGAAGTGACGATGAATTGTTATCGTTTGCGGTTGCTTCAGGAGAAGAGAATATCGATTTGATGTATGGTTTTGAAATAAAGTTGTATGCTTTCCCCTTTGGTTATGCTTACCAAAGGGGATTTTTATGTGTAAAAGAAGAATATCTGAAGTGGGAACGTGGATGAGGCTTTCGTTTAAAAGAGTATTATCTCAATCATTCAAACTGAACAAATGATTTCTATCTATAAAAATTTATTAGAAATTTATTTTTGTATCGTATCCTTTCAATATAGCTTGAAAGGAGAATTCTATGAGACAATTATGTAAAGTGTTAAAGCGTCTATTTGTTATATGTATTGGGGTTATCTTACTTGTGTCAGTATCTGTTTTTCTATACCATAACTATCAATTAAGTAAGGAATCAGCATTCATAAAAAATAAGGGAACATTCGTTAATTTGAATCCTAAAAAAATGAATGTATATAGTGAAGGCAGCGGTGAGGATACATATGTATTTATGTCTGGATCTGGGATAGCTGCTCCTGTTTATGAATTAAAGGGACTATATAGTAAGTTTTCAAAAGAAAACAAAATTGCTGTTATTGAAAGAGCTGGTTATGGATACAGTGATGTTTCTCACGATGACAGAGATATTGATACAATATTAGAACAAAGTAGAAAAGCGCTCATACAAAGTGGAAATAAACCTCCGTATATATTAGTGCCACACTCTATCTCAGGTATCGAAGCGATTTACTGGGCACAAAAATACCCAAATGAAGTAAAAGGAATTATTGCTGTAGATATTGGTTTACCTAAGCAGTACGTAATTCATAAAACGGGGCTAGTGGATTCATTAAAAATAAGAGGAATAAATATTTTAACGAAACTAGGTGTACACCGTCTTATTCCTTCTGTTACTTATAATCCCGAAGTGATTCGGCAATCTTTTTTAACTGAACATGAAAAAGAAATATATAAAGCGCTATCATATAAACAATTTTTTAATGATGATATGGAGCAAGAGTTTTTACAGAGCTACAATAATGGTAAAAAATCAGTTAACCTACCGTTACCAAAAGAAACACCTATTTTATTTTTAGATGCGATCGCTGAGCAAAATAAAAATTCGAAATATACAAAACAAAAAAACAAGGATTATGAGGAGTTTGCAGGCCAATTATTAATCGCAGATGTAATGAAAATTCAAGGTACGCACAGCATTTATTTATACGAGCCTGATGAGATATATAAGCTTGCTATGGATTTTATCAATAAAAAAGTAGAAAAAAATTAAGAGATTTTTATTTTAAAAATGAAAGGTCTATGTGATGAATGGATATAAAATTTTAATTGTTGAAGACGATTTAATGATTGGAGATGTATTACAAAAAATTTTGCGACGCGAAGGGTATAATGTATGTTGGAAGAAAGATGGGAAAGAAGTTATTGATATCATCCATGAGATAGATTTAGTCATAATGGATATTATGTTGCCAGGTGAAGATGGCTATCAAATTACAAAGAAAATAAAGAATCTGGGATTAAATATTCCAATTATTTTTTTATCCGCTCGAAGTGATATGGACAGCAAACTTCAAGGTTTGACAATTGGAGAGGATTATATGATAAAACCATTTGACCCTAGAGAACTATTATTAAGAATGCAGAAAATGCTAGATAATCGATATGGTACTTTTACACAAATCAAACATTTATATATTGATTCTGAGCATAAAAAAGTTTTCAATCATAACTTGCATCATGAAGTTGCTTTTACTGCGATTGAGCGTAAAATATTTTTCTATTTATATGAAAATAGGGATCGTATTTTGACCAAAGAACATTTCTTTGATTATTTATGGCAACTTGAAGATCGGAATCAAAATATCGTGAATGTGCACATAAAAAAAATAAGAACAAAGATTAATGATAACACAGGTGAAATTATTCAAAATATATATGGAGAAGGGTATAGATTAAATACCTATATAAAGAAATGAAATTAAAGAAAAAATACCAGTTTTTGTTGTTCTCAGCTGTTATAAGCGTACCATTTTTATTACTATTGATTAGTATCTTGATGTCAGTCATTTATAATATTGCTTTTAAAACGAAAAATAATGACATTCCTTTTCATGAATCTTTTGCATATCCTACAATGCTTGTCGTATTTTTTTTATCACTATTATTGTTAGCCGTTTTATTTTCGAAATCCATTCATTCACTATTAAATAAAATAAATATATTGAATAAAACCATTCGAAATTTAGCCAGTGATGAAAAAATTCCGAATAAATTAGATGTTAAAAACAACGATGAAATAGGGGAACTCATTAGGTCGGTAAATTTATTAATTGAAAGAACTACATATCGAGAATTAGAACTTAAACAACAAGAGGAAATAAAAAAGGAACTTTTAAATAAATTAAGACATGATATTAATACACCTTTAACAGCTGTTAGGTTACAATTATTCTATTTAGAAGGTCAATATCATGATCAATCGCCAATACTAGAGTCATTATATCAACAAATACAGTATATTGCTGAATTAACCAATGAATTTAACTTACAATCTACTGATAAATTAGAGAGTTCTTATGTTGTAAATCATGAGGTGAATATACATCATTTATTAGAAGCGATGGTTAAAAAGTGGGACTATTTGTACAGTATTCATGATATTGAATTAATATATAATCCAATAAATAACGATTTAATATGGACGAGTAACGATTTATGGATTCAAAGGTTATTTGATAACATTTTTCAGAACACGTTAAATCATTCAAAAGCTAAAAAACTTGAGATAACCATTGAAAATCATGTTGTTTCTATTAGGGATAATGGAATTGGTTTCGATATGAATGAGAAAAGTGCAGGGCTAGGGTTAAAAATCATTCAAGATATATCTAGAATGCTCGATATAAAATATACGTTACAATCAAGTGAAGACGGGACTATATTTTGTTTTACAACAAGTGAGAAAAATATATAGAGTTTAACAATATTATTTCGAATCTACATGAAGAAAGCTTTCGCATTTTGTGAAAGCTGTTCTTTCGTTGCAAAGTCTATTTTTTTATTTTATAATTTACTTACCGACCGTTAAGTAAAAAAGGAGTAGCTATGGCAAAAAATTTACAAACATCAAAAAATATAGTAGAAGCAGCTTTTAAACTGCTGGCAGAGCAGGGCATTGAAAAGATGAGCCTGTCTATGATTGCAAAGGAAGTTGGAATATCAAAACCAGCTATTTATTATCATTTTCCATCTAAAGAAGCGTTAATTGATTTTTTATTTGAAGCAATTTTTGCAGATTATTATTTCTCAGCGTACTTTGCAAAAGAGCAGTACACAAAGAAGAATTTTGAAGAGCGATTAATAGAAGATGGTCTGCATATGTTATCAGAATACGAAGAAGATCCAGGGACACTCCGCGTGCTAAATGAATTTATTTTAACCGCAGTACGAAATGAAAAGTATCAGAAGAGATTATTTGAAGTGCAGGAAGATTTCTTAAACGGTTTTGCAGATTTACTAAAGAAAGGTGCAGACTTAGGCGTTGTTTCAAAAGAAAAAACGGAAGAGAAGGCCCATATGTTAGCATTAGTGATTGATAATATGAGCAATTCGATGTTAATGGGATTCAAATTAAATTATAAAGATATTTGGACTGAGAGTGTGAAAAGTGTGCGAGTAAGTAGATAAGCACAAATTGAAAAACTGATAAAAAGCTTTCTTTTTAGGGGGAAGAGAGGATCCGCCCATGGCTAGAAGCGGTCAGAGCCCTTTTTGACCCCATGCTGAGTGAGAACAGAAGGAGATCTCTTTTGTTTTCGAAGTCGCGATGTGGATGCTCGGAAATCAATGAATTGGTAGAGAGGAGCGAGAAATATGAAATTTCGAAAAGATTGGTGGCTTGGTTTTCTTGGGTTCATTGGAGTGTATAAACTGCCGAATGTAATTGATGCGTTTCAAGGCGAGAAGGATTGGACGTCATTGATTGGACTCATTTGGTTTATTTGGTTCGGTTATTTCATCCCAGAGAAGAAAGAGGATAAAAAGAAAGAAATGTAAAGGAATGTTTCTCTTTTCCTGTAAAGTTTTGTAAACTTATAGAGTAAGATAATTTGTATATTCGATTTTTAGATTTGGAGTGATTAGATGCAGCCATTGGAAAATGAAATTCATCCTGATATGGTCAAAGTTTGGAAAGCTCGTGTTTTAATTGAGCTAGGTATAAGTATATTAGTCATCCTTGCTTATCTCTTTTTCATGATTAAGTTCAATTGGTGGGCTTGGATCTTGTATGTTCTTATTGGATTGACGGTTGTGTATACACCGTTTGACTATTTTATCTTTCCGAAAATACGTCAGCGTTACTATAGCTATCGGTTAAATGATGAAGAATTAGAAATTCAGCACGGTATGTTTACAGTTAAGCGTGTATTAGTTCCAATGATTCGTGTACAACACGTTACAATTGAACAAGGACCAATTATGAGAAAACATGGTCTAGCAGAATTACAAATTTCAACAGCAGCTACTTCTCATAGTATTCCAGGTTTAAAGATGAGAGAAGCGGAACAGTTGAAGCGTCAAATTGGAGAACTTGCGAAGGTGAGTGATGAGGATGTATAAGAGGCAGCATCCGATCACGATGTTATTGGAATTAAAAATAAAAGACTTTATACCATTTATTATTTTTCTGTTTAGTTTAAAAGGGAAATTCCCGTTTTGGTATTTAGTGCCGTTAGGCTTTTTAGGGATTTCTATTATCTCAGTTATTGTGAATTGGTACTATAAAGTATACTGGATCGAAAATGATGTGCTGCACATTAAACAAGGATTGTTTGTGAAAAAAGAAAGCTATTTGAATAAAGAACGTGTTCAGACGATTAATACAAGTTCAAGTATATTGTATCAAGTATTAGGTTTAACAAAGCTAAAAATTGAAACAGCTGGCGGTGGTGACGAGCCTGAAGTAAGTTTAGCTGGTATTACAACTGATGAGGCAAAAACATTAATTGCGATGTTAAATGAACCGGCAGAAGGTCCTATAGAAATAGAAGAGAACCCTTCACAAATTCATGTGGAAGAGGAAAATAAAACGGAATATAAGTTGACTTGGAAAGAGATTTTATTAGCTTCTGTGACATCTGGGCAATTTGGTTTGTTATTTTCTCTATTGTTCTTTGTTTATTCCCAAGTAGATGAATATATCCCAAAATGGGTTGAAAAAAGGGTAGAAACATATGTAATGGATAATGATGTTTTTGGTTGGATTTATATGGTTGCGATATTACTTGTTGTTTCTTGGATCGTCTCCACGATAGGTTACGCTTTAAAGCATGCGAATTTTACCGTGCATCGGAAAAATGATGAAGTTCGCATTTCACAAGGGCTTCTAGAAAGAAAAGAACTTGTGTTAAAATTGCATCGTATTCAAGGGATTACGATAAAAGAAGGGATATTCCGTCAACCATTTGGTTACTGTTCTGTTCATGTGGAAGTCATTCAAAACAATGAAAAAGGTGAGGAGAATGTTACACTCCACCCGGTTATTCGAAAAGATCGCGTCGCAGAATTGCTTGCTCACCTGCAGTTGCCATATGAACTAAACTCTAATATTACAGCCTTGCCAAAAACGGCACTGCGCCGCTATTTGTTAGATGGTTTTCTTTTCTTTTGTATATTAGCAGTTCCGATTACGGGCGCAAGTATATATTTTGAAAAATACTTTATGATTTGGACACTGTTACCTTTGTTTGTACTACTGATGTCACTTGGTTATGCGACATTCCGTGCAGGTGGTTACAGGGTAGAAGAGGAACAGTTAACGCTTGTGTATCGTAATATTGCTAAATATACAGGATTAGTACGAAGAAGACATGTACAGTCAATCGAGAAAACGCAGTCTTATTTTCAGCGGGAAGCTCATTTATGTTCGCAGACGTTCTCTAGTGCATCCACAAATTATAAATTAGAGCATACGCGTTTAGAAGATGCAGAGCGTATGGTGGATTGGTATAAGAATAAATAGGATACAAGGGAAAAGTAGCACAGACGATTTTTTGTCTGTGCTACTTTTGGTTTTGCTTGGTAAATGATTGATTTGATAACTATATAAATCAGAATATTCATTTATTTGATTGTGATTATTATAATGATATGGGATAATTTAGTAAAACGAGATAGGATGAAGAGAATTGGGGTGATATCATTATGCTTATTTTTGTTGTATTGAAAGTGGTATTGAATTTTCTATTAATTGGATTGATTGTTTTACTTAGTATTACATGGACAAAAATAGAGAGGTTTTTGAATGAAACTCTATTGAAAGGTGTTTCTAAAAAAGCTAAAAATTTAATGCAAATGGTATTTGTGATGCTAATCGAACTTATGATTATATGTATCATTTCATTCAATTGGAGTATTTCGTTTCTTGATGCGTTGTTTGTGGGAAGCCTTGTCCTATTATGCTATGTATGGTTAGTACCTTATTCTATTCACTACAGGCAAAATATTGCTAGAGTAACTGACAAGCATTTTAGTGGAGGAGTAGAATTAGGTGAAGTGACCCCATATCGGATGAATTTTTCTGCATTCAATTTGGCGAGTTTAGGTTTTTCTGTAATTGGGATTATTGTTAATGTTTGTTATTATTATAAATATTTTTTATAGAAACAATTGTATTTAGAGTGTTAGTTTGTAAATATAGGCGTGAATAGAATGATTACTTTTATTCCAACTTATTTTTATGTAATATTACATAAAAATAAGTTGGAATTTTTGCTATAATATCATAATTGTATATTTCTAATCTTAATTAAGATGTTTCATAAGCAGAATACCTTTTAACTTGTTATTTGCAACGAGTAAATCTCCGTATCATATTGAGTATTTATTTTAGTTTTGCAGCGCCCTCGATGTGAATGCTTGATAGATAAATAGGTCAAGAGAAGGGGAATACTAGATTTATGAAACAGAATATAAAAGCTTTAGCTATGGCAGTTGGTCTAACAGTTATGGGATCAACAGTAGCTACTTATGCAAGCGCTGATACAGGTTGGAAACAAACTGGATCAGTATGGAATTACTATAATGGAAACGGCGTGAAACAAACAGGCTGGCAACAGGTAAATGGAGTGTGGTACTACTTTGGTGGAAGCGGAGCAATGCAAACAGGCTGGCAGCAGGTAAGCGGAGCATGGTACTACTTTAACGGAAGCGGAGCAATGCAAACAGGCTGGCAGCAGGTAAACGGAGCATGGTATTACTTTAACGGAAGTGGAGCGATGCAAACAGGCTGGCAGCAGGTAAATGGAGCATGGTACTACTTTAACGGAAGTGGAGCGATGCAAACAGGCTGGCAGCAGGTAAATGGAGCATGGTACTACTTTAACGGAAGTGGAGCGATGCAAACAGGCTGGCAGCAAGTAAACGGAGCATGGTACTACTTTAACGGAAGTGGAGCGATGCAAACAGGCTGGCAGCAGGTAAATGGAGCATGGTACTACTTTAACGGAAGTGGAGCAATGCAAACAGGTTGGATTCAAGATAATGGTAAAAAATACTATTTGGAAAGTAATGGTGTTTGGAACCCAAATGCTACATCTGTAAATAATAGTTCACGACCTGACGGGCGACTATTAGACGCATTTCAAAATGAAATAAAAACTCATATTAATAATCAAGAAGAAAATATAACGATGACATACAAATCCAAAAACTCTAATATTAATGAGGTTATGGATGCACTTATTAAAGAATACGATAAGGCAGTCGAATCTAACGAATACTTGAATTATAATATTGCGCGTGCGCAATATTATGTTCGTGGTATCCCAGGGAATTATACGTTTACAGTACAGATTACATACCGTGAATCCAAAGAACAAACGAATTATGTAAAGGCACAAGCGAAATCAATCGTCAAGTCCATTATCAAAGCTGGCATGGATGAACACGAAAAAGTAAAAGCAATTCATGATTATGTCGTAAAACACGTTTCTTATGATACTTCTTTTCAAGCTTATACAGCGTATGAAGCTTTAGCGAACCGCTCTGCGGTTTGTCAAGGATATGCATTATTAACGTATCAATTGTTAAAAGAGGCTGGAATAGAAAATCATATTGTAACAGGAACTGGAAATGGACAACCACATGCTTGGAATCAAGTGAAAATTGAAGGGAAATGGTACCATCTTGATACAACTTTTGATGATCCAATTCCTGATGTACAAGGACGAGTGGTGTATTCATACTATAACTTGTCTGATGAACAAATCGCTAGAAATCATCAATGGGATCGTAATAAATTTGCGGTAGCAAAAACAAACTATGCGAATGAATTGGCAAGTAAAATCCAGTCGGGTAGCCCTAAATCAGGGAAATATCAGGAGATTTTAAAAGTTATTAAACATTAAAGTTTAAGTTTTGATACAAACGCTTTAAAACACGTGCTTAGACATACGGATAGTATGAACCTGTAAAGATAAGGAATATCCGTATGAAAGAGTACATGTATTCACGTAGAGGGTGTTGCAAAACCCAAATAAATATTCTTACCAATAAAACTAGCTAAATATAAAATATATAGTGATTCAGTTTTTACGATAGTAGCGGCTGTTGGAGCTGCAATTAAGAAGTCAAATCATTACTCCAAAAACAAAAAACACTATTCTTTCTGTATCACGATAGAAAGTGTTGAACGATAATCCTTTATGTTTTATTTGTTATGAGAATAACAAATAAAACATAAAGGAATATTGGAATCAGTAACGAAATGTTCAATGAATGACGACGGTATTGGCTCTTCGATAATATTTTTCAGGAGATGATTGATTTGAAGTTGTTGCAAATAAGACTTTTGGTCAAAGATTTTAAGAAAAGTGCCATGTTTTACAGAGATATATTGGAATTTCCAGTGAGTTGGTACGAGGAAAATATGGAATATGCTCTTTTCAATAATGGGGAAACGAAAATTGAACTTGTATCTCGAAAAGTGATGACCGAATTGGTCAGAGAAAGAAATAAACCTTTAGAAGCTGAGCATCAATCAAAATTTTTGTTGCAATGTGAAGTTGAAGATGTCGATAAAACGTATAACCGTTTAAGAGAAAAAGGAATTGAATTTGTTAATGAACCGCATGATCGTAAAGAATGGCGAGCGCGTGTTGCGCATTTTCGGGACCCTGACGATAATTTAATTGAAATATATAAAATGCTGTAATTTGATTTGTCAAAATGGGGTTAGGTTAAACGATATTAAATAATCTTAGTAGCACAGTTCAATTTATTTGAACTGTGCTACTTGTGTTTGAAGTGGGAGATGCATATATTCAGTACGGTTTCAATTCTATGAAAAGAGGACCAGCTAAGAATAGCAGGTCCTCTCCACGATGGCAAAGAATAGTTCTTACTCTACTCTTTAGTTAAAATAATACACGATTATTAATGAGAATTCTAGGTTTTGTATATTGAGAAATAAAGAAAATGAATTTTAATAAAAATTCATTTTGTGGAAAAATAAAGCCCTAGTTTCCTAGGGAAATGGGTATACCTGCTCTTTTGTTGGTAAGGGAAGAAATGGGGTATTTGTGTTATTAACGGAATATTTAGTTTTATCGAGATGGAGAAGAGAGAAATTTATATTATATATTTGATGAAAAATTCTTTTATTAACAGTACCATTCCCAGAAAAAACAAGACTTCAAGTGAGAACCAGAACATACTTTTTTGTGGATTTTTAAATTCCATCATGACAGAGAAAAATAAATAAATTGCAATGAGCATGATAATAAAGAGACGGATTATATCAGCCATTTATAGCACTCCTAATATTTTAATGAGTTTTGTTATATAGTTATTTCCAACGTGATGGAATTTAAGAAGTGTCTTATCAGAATTTAAACAAAATAAAATAGAAAGCGTGGAATAACAATGGGCTTAAGAAGCCGAGGACTGGCATTTGAAATGCTTATTAATCTGTCTAATGAAATGTACCAAAGAGAGGGGAGGCACTTCACCTATAAACTAAGGATCCGACTTTTCAAGGAGGGGCTTGTTGAACTAAGCCCCATTATATGAATAGGCAAATATTAATTAACGAATTTTAGCCTTGCGGATACCATCAAATACATTGATTGCCGCAGATAATAGAAAGATGAAAATTGCGCCGCCAATTATCCGCGATTCAAATTGTTTAGCAGTAATATGAAACAAATCTGCTGTATACGTAAAAAAATCTTGATTCCATACACTTGGATTCGCCACGATTACAATGAATATAATGGTTCCAATAAGCTGGAGAGCGGTATTAAATATTGCGATTCCTTTTGTCCATTGCCTCTTCATTAATTTATAAATAGACAATGCGATTTCCAAAACGATCACAACAAGAACGAGTGGCCAATATTGAAGCAATACATCCTGATTAAAAGCTGAGGTTACAAAGTCGAGTCCATTTGTACTACCTCTATACATGCCTACAAGCTGATTTGCGTAAAAATAAACGGTTGCCCAAATAGCAGTCCATAATAAACTTCCAAATACTTCACATTTCGTAATAGCTTTTTTCTTAGGAATATAAGATATATTTTTCAAATTGTCCGCAGTCCATTTTGTAATCCTTGTTGTGAATGCGTGACTTGTTTTTGAATGATCGACCCGTTCTATAAGCGCGAAAACAAGTGTAAGCCAGAAAAAGACCTGCATACCTACCTCAATGATTTTCCATATACCAAAACTAATAATATCTAAAACTACATTTATTACTGCTTCTTCCCCACGATACCCTACAAAATACTCGGCAATGAGCGAAATTAGAGCAATAGTAGCAGCAATTGGTACAATCATTTTTAATAACGTGACATATGCTTCAAAATAGTGAGGGCCAATCAGATGCATTGGTCGATCGCGGTATTTACTAGCTAATATAGCGGGACTCCCTAATGTTTCAAGGACCACTTTTATATTTTCTTCACTGTAATCATCAAGTAACATATCTTCAATAGTTGATTTTAACTCGAGAGCGATATCTTCACGACTTTCTTCAGGCAGTCTTCGAGTCACTTCTTGTATATAAATCTCAATTAGATTCATCATCTTCCTCCTTTAACACCTTTAAGAGTTTTTTAGAATTGTCCATCCATTCCTTTTTTAACTGTAAAAAAATTTCTAAACCATATTCACTTAGAACATAGTACTTACGCGGCCTACTTTCAGAGGTATCCCAGCTACTTGTTACTAATTCTTGTTTTTCTAAGCGCCGTAGCAATGGATATAAAGTACTTTGATCAATATGAATACCTGACTGTTCTAACAATTGAACAAGTGAATATCCGTACTGGGGTTTTTGTAATTGACTTAAAACAGCTAACGTCAAAGTTCCTCTTCTAAGCTCTGTCGTTAATGAACTCAATAAAGTATTCATTCATCCACCTCTTTTCTTGGTGTATGTTATACAGTATCTGTTTTATACTATGCGTCACACACCATTATTGTTCCAACATCAATGTAAAAAATAATTTAGTGCGAAATACATATTCTCTGAGCGACATCGTTGTATTCTACATACTAAGAAAAATAACAATCTATAAATTTACATAAAATGTTTGTTTTACCTTGTTTTGTGTGATTGTGACATATTACAATTAAGGGGAAATAATATACATATTTCATAGATTTTTTAATTTGGAGTGATTACATGCAGCCACTAGAAAATGAAATTCATCCGAATATGCTCAAGGTATGGAGGATTCATGCTTTGATTGAGGCAGGGGTACTGGTAAGTATTGTTTTAGCATATCTCTTTTTTATGATTCAATTTCATTGGTGGGGCTGGTTGTTTGGTGTATTGGTTACCGTAACGATTGTATATGCACCGCTCGATTATTTTACCTTTCCGGCACTGCGTCAGCGTTATTATAGCTACCGGTTAGATGAAGAAGAGATTGAAATTCAAAAAGGGATGTTTGTTGTAAAGCGTGTGCTCGTTCCGATGATTCGCGTACAGCACGTAACAATTGAGCAAGGGCCAATTATGAGGAAATATGAGCTAGCAGAATTGCAAATTTCAACGGCAGCGACTGCTCATAGTATCCCAGGTTTAACAAAGAGAGAAGCAGAAGAGTTAAAACGAAGAATTGGGGAACTGGCGAAAGTGAGTGATGAGGATGTATAAGAGGCAACATCCGATTACGATCTTATTTGATATAAGAATTTCTAGTTTAATTCCTCTTATTATCATTGTGCTGCTTGATGAAGATGGGGTAGAGCCTTGGTATTGGTTTCCTATTTTTATTGTAGGATTTGTGTTAATTTTAGCCTTATTTTCATGTGTGAAATGGTACTTTAAAGTATATTGGATTGAAAATAATATTTTACATATAAAACAAGGAGTATTTGTTAAAAAGGAAAGCTATTTAAATAAAGAGCGTGTGCAAACCATTAGCACAGCTTCCAATATCATCTATCAGCTTTTTGAATTGACGAAACTCAAAATTGAAACGGCTGGTGGCGGCAGTGAGCCAGAGGTCACGTTAGCTGGTATTAAGGAAGAAGAGGCAAAAGAATTAATCGCCTTATTAAATAAAGTAGAAGCTGAGGAACCTTTAAAAGAAGAGGAGAGCTTGCCACAAGAAACAAACACAGCGATTTATCAGCTAACAGCGAAAGAAATTTTGCTAGCGTCTCTTACATCTGGTCAGTTTGGCTTATTATTTTCAGGGTTGTTTTTCCTCTATACACAGTTTGATAACGTTCTTCCTAAGTGGTTAATAGATAAGATAGAATCGTATGTGAAGGACAATAGTGTATATGAGTTGTTATACATGGGTGCTATTTTAATCGTCATCTCATGGGTCATTTCTACAATCGGCTATGCTTTAAAACATGCGAATTTTACCGTGCAGCGAAACGGAAATGAAATTCGTATTTCACAAGGGCTGTTTGAGAAGAAAGAAATGGTTTTAAAACTGCACCGAATTCAAGCGCTAACAATGAAAGAAG